>JBCDDV010000454.1:0-3588 GCA_039180145.1 Cyanobacteria bacterium P01_G01_bin.49
TTCTAAAATAGGCTGTTGTTGTTGACGATAAAATAATTTTCGTTTACTGATCAATCCAGTCCAGGTATACGTTTTCCCCAATTGCGTTCCCGTCAATCTCTTCTGACCATAATGATAACTAATTCCCCGAATTTGATTATGTTTAGTCTTATGAAAAGAAACACCAATTTCAAAAGAATCTAAAGAACGCAGTAATTCGATTAAGGATAAATTGGGCTGTTGGCAAAGTTCATTAATAGCCGATTTAATATAGCTAATCGACGGTAATTCCTCAACAGAGGGAATTTTCTGAGTATATTTAAACTGGGGAGTAGACAGCTTAAATTGTTTTTCAAGTTGTCTAACAGCTTGTTTATTTCGATAATAATCGAAACGGTCTGAAACACACTTTCCATCAGCCTTAACTCGTCCAGCTACGATATGAATATGATCATGAGGGCGATCAGTATGATGAACCAGCAAGTAAGGATTATTAGTAAACCCCATTAAATTAAGATATTCGTTGCCAATTTTATGCCATGCTACATCATCAAGTGGCTCTGGATTAGAGAGAATTCCGTGAAACATGGGGCGAGTTACTTTCGGATTAACTTGAGTGTAAAAATGAAACTCACGGGTAAGAGAACTAGATTCAGTTGAGACAACCGTTCCCCCAATAATACTTGCACCCTCTTTTTTGAGAACATAGTTGAGACAGCGATTGAAGTCACTTCCTTTAAAATGCTTGCCAATCATCTAAAACCTTTTCTCCATCTGAGCTATAGTTTCCTTGAGTTTTTGAACATCTGCTTGAAGTTCTGAAACGATGGGAGCATTAAAATTCTTGAGAGTTTGAGAAATCAAAGATAAGCTATCTCTAATTTGCCCCAGAATAGAATTAATCTCCTGCTCGGTTAAAATAGAACGTTTTTGAATCAATGCCTGTCGGATCATAGCAGAAACACTTAAACCATATTGAGAAGCTAACTCCTGTATTTTCTCCTTTTCAGAAGTTGATACCCTAACTTCACACTTTTCTCCTCTTCTATCAAGCTCCATAGCTATCACCACCATATTAATTTCCTAAAAAACTTGAAAAATTTCTCTAGTAATGCACTCTCAAGCAACAATCCGTTGGGGGGAAGAATTGTTTCTTGAGCAAGATGTGCAATATTTGCAAGCTGAACCAGCGATCGCCGTCAACTAAAAAAGGGGGGATTAGAAGAATTATTAAACAAAACTGATGGCCGTTAATGGGGGGGAACAAAACGACATCAGTAAGGGAAATTCCTTGGTATCCTAACAAAGATTTTTCCCAAATGCAACAAAAATTAAAAGCGATCGCCTCTGACAACATCCCAAATCAAATCGGCGATCGCATACTTCCCTTAAAAATAATCAACATTCAACCAACCCTGCGGTCTTAATCGCTCCTTAACTACACTTCATTCTTGGTCATCAAAATCTTAAGAAAATATAAAGAGGAAAAAGTGAGAAAAAAGGGAAAACCAAGAAAGTTCTCAAAATTTGTAATATATTTTGTCATGACAAATGACTATAGCTTGCCGTCGGTAAAAAGGGCTTAAAAGTAGTATAAATGAAAGACAAAAAATGGGGCAAAAAAGAGGGAGAAATAGAGAAAAACTAGCCATGATATAAACAAAATGTCCAAGTTTAAAAGAGAAGAAAAAGTTAAAAAGAGGGGCAAAAAGTAGAAAAAGCTGCCACCCGACTATCAGATGTCTAAAATCAGTCCAGCTTTTTAGACCCCTAAAAACTTAAAGAAATTGAGGAAAAAAAATGAAAAAAACAAATCGAAAGAAAACCTTAAACAGCGTTTTAAATGTGTCAATAGATCTCGGAGGCTCAAAAACGAAGATCATCGGAGGAACCAGTTTTACCAAGAGGGTCGTGTTAACAATGGAGCCATCAATCGCCGAAATGCCAAGAAGCATTTTGGAAAATGTGATGGGATTAGAGAATGCCAATGTAGAGGATAAAGTGTGGGTAGAAGTGGAAGGCAAAATTTATGGGGTAGGATATCTAGCCAAAGTTCTAACAGTAAGTAACCCACAACTAACGGCACTCAAATCGACCATTGCTTTGCCCAAAATTTTAGGAGTTTTATGGGTCTTAAAACAAAAGCTAAATTTAGCCGATGATGTAAGCATTAATTTGAGTTGTTTGCTGCCCCCAGGGGAAATCAAAGACAGAGAAAAATTAGAAGCTCAACTCAAACAAGTGTTCAGTAGAGGGTTTGAGACACCAACGGGAAAATTAACGCCAAAGCTAAATTACTACAGTTGTTTGGCAGAAGGGTCAGGAATCTATATGTTGCACCGAGCCAAAAAAGGCAAAGAATTAGTCAATGCAACTATCGTAGCAGTGGTGATGCTAGGGTATCGCAATGCTTCGGTAATGGTCTTTAGAAGAGGAATTATCCACGAATATCAAACTAATTCACTAGGATTTGTGCATTTAATCAAAAGTATGGTCAAGCAATTAAGTGGGCAAACCATAGAAAGGTTGACACCAGCGATCGCACAATATCGGAAAACGGGGTCAGAAGTCCCCTTACATTCAGTGCTATTAAGTGAAGATCAGCCAGTGGAATTAGAGCAGGTCAAACTGGCCGAACAAGTGGCCGAAGAAGGGTATGAGTATGAGCTAAAAAACTGGCTAGAGGAAGTCTTACCCCGTGATATAGAAGAAGTAATCTTATGCGGAGGAACTAGCGACGATCCGCTCATTAAGACCAAATTATTAGATTATTTTGGGGATAAAAGGGTATATTTTCATGCACAAGTGGATTTACCCTCCGATGTCAAAGCATTGGAGTTAGGGAATCGCTTTGGAGATGTGTGGTGTGTTTGGGATTATCTCAATCTTCAATTGAGTAAACAAAAGAGACGAAAAGTGGCCTAAATCTAAGAAATTGACCGAAAAAAATGGATAAACAACACAATGACCAGAACGAATCTGAGGGAGAAAAGATGAGAGTGCAAGTGTCCTTTAATCATAAACCGACCAGAACGCATCCAGATTATTACTTACTCACAATGCTCAAAAGAAGAAAAGAAGAACAGGGAATAATCCCGAAACTGACGATGTTAGAGGCGACAAAAGCCTTTTGGTTGCCCATTGCTTGTTTAGATGTAGAAACCTATTCACCAGGAACAAGAGAGCAAATTTTCTGGGAATCCCTAGCAAAATTAAACGCTCAACAAGAATTATTGTGGAATATTGTGGGAAAAGCCTTAAACCTAGAAAGACCTCAAATGATTGGGGGAAACTCGGCAATCTTTGTCAAAAATCAAGAGGAAGATTCATCACTTCTTGAATCTCCTTCAGAGGAGGAAGAAATTAATAGTGGCTTAGATTATGACGAAGCAGGGATTCTTTGAACGAAGGCAGAGGGCAGAGGGCAGAAGGCAGAAGGCAGAAGGCAGAAGGCAGAAGGCAGAGGGCAGAGGGCAGAAGCCTTGGTAAAAATTTAGTCAAATAATGAGAAGAAAAATGAAAGGATTACACTTAATTACTGGAGAGAAAGGGGGAGTCGGAAAATCCCTGTGGACACAAGTTCTCTTGGAATATTGTCGAGAAAATAAA
>JBCDDV010000455.1:0-3587 GCA_039180145.1 Cyanobacteria bacterium P01_G01_bin.49
GTTCAGTTTCGACACAAACCCATTCCCTTGGGGGGATAAACTCGCAAAGAACATAGAGGGGCTGATGGCGACTAATAGTTCCTGTTTCCACCAACTGGCGCACTTCATCTTTGATCATGCTGATGGTGTAATTAGTCGAAGGAGCAGAAGGAGGTAAAGTAGTCAAACTCATGGAAGTTTACCGAGTAATTCGAGAAGGCATACTCCCTACTATAATCTAAATTACTAAAATAATAAACTCACACCTTGCTGTAACAACGAATACATTTTGTCAATAATCTTCTCAAGTCTTTCCATATCAAAGTTTACCCAGTGTTAAAAAATGTTAAGCAGAGGGCAAAGAAGTAACTTGGATAATCAGTAAAGAGAAATATGACAGAGAAAGATTGGGGCGATCGCCTAAATTTCCATAAATCTTTTGTTCTGGTTGTGTAGCCCGTTCTACGATATAAGCCCGTTCTAATAGATTAAACTGTTGTAACGTTCGCCATACTTGAGCATAGACAGAACTTACTTTTAATAAGACGACGACATCAGCCCAGGTTAATACTTGTTGCAACTCATCCACCACATAAAGTGCTGGAAGAACTGCCAGACGTTGAGAACGAACAGTCAAAGGAATACCCAAAACTGAAGCAACCGCCATCGGAGAACAGACCCCAGGAACCGTTTTAATAATAACTTGAGGATAGAGATCAGATAAGGTTTGGGCAAGATAGGTAAAAGTACTGTAAAAGCTAACGTCTCCCTCACAGGCAAAAGCCACATCTAAACCTTGTTGTAAATAGTTCCAGACTTGAATAGCAGCCTCTTGCCAAGCTTGTTTTAATTGGGTTTCATCTTGAATATAAGGAAAAGAGAGGGGAAGTGTTTTTTGTTGGGAAGTCACCCAAGGAGCAATAATTGTTTCTGCTAATCCTGGTTGGTGATTAATTCCAGCCGGAAAAGCGATTACTGGTACTTTTTCTAAGAGTCTTTGTCCTTTGATGGTAATAAGTTCAGGATCACCTGTTCCCACACTAACACCGTAAAAAACACCAAAATACTTTTCCATATAATTCTTTGTCTTAAATTGCTTTGAGGAATTGGTCAACACTTCGCTTCCAGTAGTCTTTATCAACTGTGACGAGTAAACTATGACCCGTATTAGGAAAAATAACTAATTCCTTAAAACCCTGCAAATTTTGAAAAATTTGGTTAATCTCTGCCATAGTAGTCCATTTATCAAGCTTGCCATGCAATAATAAAGTAGGGCATTTAACTTGATTGGCATAAGTGACTGGATTATGAGCAAAACCATTAAATCCATGCTGAATGCTCCCCCAAAAGACAACTAGTTCAGCTATGGGAAACCTGGGAAAGCTGATTGCTTTTAATCGACTTCTAACAGCATCTAAAAGCCGTGCAAAGGGAAGCTCAAGAATCACAGCGTCAGGATCTACATTTTCCTGGGCTATGGCTCTAACAATTGCTGTACTGCCCATAGACACCCCATAAAGGACAAAAGGACGCTTAAGGTTTGAACGTTGAGCATAGCTCACTGCCAGAGCAACATCTTTGGCTTCGCGTACACCTAGCGTCGTTGTGTTACCGCTAGAACCGCCTACCCCTCGAAAATCGATAAGTAAGGTATCGTAGCCCAAACCATGAAATACCTGAGTTGGAGCTAAAAGTTGTTTGGCTTTGCTACCTGCATTACCAGGAAATAACAGAACGGTTCCACTGGATCTAGAAGTGCGAGTAGGAATGAACCAAGTTTCTAACCACTCATTTTGACTTACGGGAATACGTTGCGTTACATATTCAAGCCCAATGTCAGTAGGGAGTTGAGAGCTAGTAGGTCTAGGCATTCCCAATCCTCGTCCAGAGGAGCTAAAGTGTGTCATGAGATAAGCACCAGCATAAGAGAAAACATTGAGGAGCAAAAAAACAGCCATTACAACCCCAAAAAGACGTTTTCTGGTTTTTTTTCCCAGTTTGATAATCTTTAATGACCACATCCTATCTACCCTAACCAACCTGCTCAAATATCTAGTAACAGCTTAGCTTAAACAAAATCGACTCTAGAGAATATTTGATTAATTCTGAAATTGACTGACTTCCTCATCGTTTGACAAGTAATATTCAGGTTTGTGCCAGATTAATGAGTAACGCCAGAACAGGTGTCTCCTGAGACGAAAGCCAGGAAGGATCGAATTTGCGATTGTCTTAATCTGATTTAAGGATAAGTCAGCAGAACAGGTCTGAGCAACAACTGCTGGCGTGGCTAGTGATGCTCGATGCCAGATCAGATAAGCTAGATTGAGGGGAACTGAGATAGCACTGTAAATATAGTCTGTGATCGTTACTTCTCGGTAAAGACCAAGAATAACCAGCGTTCCAGAGGAATGTAGAAGGGCCTTCATTTTTGTAAGAGCCGCCTCTAAATCCATGTGATGAAGAGAAGCGATCGCCGTAATTACATCGTAAGAAGCTTCAGGCAAGTCAGCCTTCAAGAAGTCAATGTGGAAGTAACGCACGTTGAAAGGCGGATTTAGGTTAGATGCTTCATTCAAAATTCTACTGTCAATATCAATGGCATCCACGATCTCTGCTCGATCAGCGAGCCTCTGCGCGAAGTTGCCAAGTCCACAACCAATATCTAATGCACGATGAATATTCGTCGGACACTGACGCAACAGATAGTTATGGAAATGAAAGTTATGATTCCACATTCTCTGGAAACAGCTAAGCAAACTCAGTATTCATCATACAGAAATTTTCTAGATATCTGCCTCGTTCGTACATTTGTTCAATATTTAGGAATTAATAGCTTTACAGAACGATGGTTGCAGCTTTTTTATTCTGTCAATTGTCCCAAATCCTTTTCGGACTTTTTTACTAAAACAACGAGATAGGAAACAGCAAAGGCGATCATGTCTAAACATCGAGCTTTTATTGATTCAATGCGCTCTAAATTTGAGATTTTAATTGATCTTACTATCCACAACCTCACCAAATAGAAGTATCATAGTTGCTATAGTTTTGAATACTCCCGTCATTTTTTAGGCATAAATCGCTATGGATATTTTAACGCTCGGTTGGGTTAGCGTACTAGCTTTATTCACTTGGTCTCTGGCAATGGTTGTTTGGGGTCGTAACGGCTTCTAGATCTGTGGAAACATCAACGATCCTCAATACGCTTTTTGTCGCTGCCTTCGCTTTACTCATTTTAGTAAGCGGCGGTATCCTTTATTTGACAAACATAGAATGGCGCGATCGCCGTCGTCAAGACCGAGATAAAAAAGGCTAATTCCTGAAGTAGAGGGACGAATTGTTTTTCGTTCCTCTATCATTATTTTTAGCTTTGAAGCAACTGGTATAACTTCAAACTGTTACTTTAGAGAAATAGTATCAACCTGAGTTTTAACGCTTGATTTTAATAACAACCCATACTCAATGCCTTCAACAACAGCTTGATAGGATGCTTCTAAAATATTGGGGGAAACACCCACTGTTGTCCAACGATCTTTGCCGTTACTAGACTCAATTAAGACACGAGTTTTCGCTGAGGTTCCTGCCCCACCATCCAGAATTCTTACCTTATA
>JBCDDV010000456.1:0-3585 GCA_039180145.1 Cyanobacteria bacterium P01_G01_bin.49
GTTAAGGTCACTTAAGGTTTTTGACTTGCCTAGGATTTTAGAATCTTCTTTCTGCTAACTAACAGTTTTTAAGCTTTTCTTCTGTATTTTTCCATACATTATGAACTCAAAAAACTTTGACCAACAGATGATGCAGCGATGTTTGCAATTAGCACAGCAAGCATTAGGCTATACTTCTCCTAATCCTTTAGTGGGGTCTGTCATTGTTAAGGATGGAGAGATTGTGGGGGAAGGGTTTCATCCCAAAGCCGGAAAATCCCACGCCGAAATTTTTGCTTTGAGGGATGCAGGAGAAAAAGCCGCAGGAGCTACTCTTTATGTTAACTTAGAGCCTTGTAATCATCATGGGCGGACTCCTCCGTGTACCGAAGCTTTAATCGCTGCAAAGATAGCTAAAGTGGTGGTGGGTATGGTTGATCCCAACCCTCTCGTTTCAGGTAAGGGGATAGAAAAACTAGAACAAGCGGGTATTGAAGTGGTTGTTGGGGTAGAAGAAGTTGCCTGCCGTCGTTTGAATGAAGCCTTTATCCACCGTATTACCCATCAACAGTCCTTCGGTATCTTAAAATATGCCATGACTCTCGATGGAAAAATTGCGACGACAACAGGTCATAGTACTTGGGTAACAGGGACATCTTCTCGTCAGCTAGTGCATCAAATTAGAGCAGCTTGTGATGCAGTGGTAGTAGGGGGAAATACGGTGAGACGAGATGATCCTGAGTTGACCATCCATGAAGTTTCAGGGGTTAACCCGTTGCGAGTTGTCATGAGTCGTCACTGTCAGTTGCCTAGTGAGGCGAACCTCTGGAATACGGAAGTTGCTTCAACGGTAGTCTTTACAGAATGGGGCAGAAATCCGACACAACAAGATACTTTAAGGCAAAAAGGAGTTGAAGTTATTGAGTTATCTCCCTTAACCCCATCTCAGGTAATGGATGTTCTTTATGAACGAGGTTTATCAAGCGTTCTGTGGGAATGCGGCGGTGTTTTGGCAGCAGAAGCGATTAAACAGAGGATTATTCAAAAAATTATGGCATTTATCGCTCCAAAAATTATTGGGGGCGTTTCTGCTGCATCTCCTGTTGGTAGTTTAGGGTTAGAAAAAATGACCGATGCCTTAATCTTAAAAGAGGTCAGTTTTCGTCAAGTTGATACGGATATTTTAATCGAAGGATATCTCTAAAAAAATAGGGTTTCTAACTGAAAATAAATTAATGAAAATTTAAAAATATGGCGATAATTCGGATATTTTAGCTTTTTTGCAAGGAATTATCTCGATTACTTACCGTGAGTTCGGTGTTAGGAGTTAGGAGGTCGGAGTTATTATTTCTTTAACGAGATAATAAGGGTTTGAGCAAGAGCAGGTCTTGCTTTGGACTTCAAACTTGTTGCCAGTTGTCTAGAGATTTCCTTTAGTCGAACTCATGCTACTTAACTTGCCAGTCCCCAAAATTATTTGACTAAATCAACAAGATAAATAGTAGTGATCGAGATCATAGCAAGACTTGTGGTGAGATCACAGCTTTTGTTATTGAGAGTGGAAATAATAAGAGTAGATAAAGCAATAAATCTCATCATTACTCAACTGTTTATAAAAATAAGTATTGATTAGGTTTTTTTGATAAAAGAAGATTTCGAGAGTCCATAGAAAATTGTTTAAATTCACTCTAAATACGAAATTTTAATGAATAGTGTTAATAGTATTAACTTAATTATTTGGACAAAGCTAGCCTTAGACATTTGTCCTAATTGTCAAAATAAGGGATTATTTATCAGAAATCAATCTCCGATAATGGCTGTTTTAGTTTGTCAGAAATGTAACAGTCAATATTGGATGTCTGCTATGAGAAATCAGGGAGCTTATCAATTTAAATTACTTAGTTAAATCATTGGATAGTATCTTTTTTCAAGATTGTTCTTTCTGAACTTGGTACTTTGTACAAACTGGAGGAGAAGGTAGAGAAAATTTTTCTATAAAGCTCAGTGAAAAGACGGAAAGGTTATCGATGTCAATTACAAAAAATCCGGAATTTCCCTATTTTCAATGGAAGCTAATTTAGACAAGATAGAACTATGTTACAAACCTTATTTGAGTCAAACCAAGATGTTTAGTTTTTCTTTCATTCGAGAGCAACGTCAAACCATAAGCCTTTCTGTAGAGAATTTAGCTATCCTTAGTGGCATTGATTGTGCTTATTTATCTCGTCTTGAACAAGATTGTCTTCAGTCAGAAGATCCTTTGCCTACCGTCGGCTTATTAGAACAATTACATAATACTTTGACTGAGGTTTCTACCCAGAAATCAGTATAAAGTATCAGCATAACCTATCCTTGAATTTCTCTTTTGTATCTTCTCAAACTAGGATTAATAACACGACTTGGAAACATTACTGCTGTCTCTTGCCTTTTAAGGTTTAAAAAAGTATGAGAAACTATCTAAATCGGCCAAGTCGTGATTGCTTGAACAAAACTAAACTATGATATAGAATTTCTTTCTTTTATCAGGTAGACTCTGATTTACTGACTGTTCCGTGTTCCCTATCTTATTCATCCATACTGAGTGAATCAGCAATAACAGTTTTTCGTAACTTGATCACCTCAAAAATGCTTAAATTATCGCATTGCCACTCAGATAAGACCAGCACCATGATAATTTCTTCTAGGCTATTAAGCCAACAAAAAGCGATCGCTAACCACAGAGTATGAGGATAGTTAAAACCAAATAAGCTAACTGTAGCGATCAGCAGGGTTAATCCCCACAATTTAGCTGTATAAGTATGAAAACTAGGAAATTTTCCAAACTTGATTAAGCTGATACTAAATAAGCTTAACTGAGCAGCAATTCCTAATAATAAAGGGATTTGGAAATCTATAAGTACCTGGGGAAAAACCAACCAAGTGCTCATGGCAACGCATAGATAAAGACAGATATCTGCCCAACTATCTGCTTGACGCAGTTGAACAGTGCTAACCTTTAAATGGCGAGCAATGATTCCATCAAAAATGTCTGACAAGACGGCAAGAATATAACCAAAAACGAAAAACCAACTGGTGTTACTATCTAGGGCATCTACAAGGAGTAAAGGCGCAATAACGAAGCGAAACCCTATTAAAATACTAGGAAGATGCACCAATTTAATCATTATTTCCCTTGGTAAAAGTCAAGCAAATCAATCAAAAAGAATTACAAAATAGAGGAAGTTAGCCTAAATGCTCAATAGGATGCTATTTATGCCTTCTAAAAATTCCTAAGCAGCATTGTAAAGATATTCAGGTTAATATTATTTTAGCTCGCTAGTTTATGGCTGATTGAGCTTTTGATGGGTTTGTCAGCGATCGCAAAACGGTCTATGCTGTTATCCGCGCCTTGAAAATTATTTCTCAAGCTTCGTGTCGTTTACCTAAAGATCTCAAAAAACGGTATCCTCATATCTCTTGGCAAGATATTGCTGGTGGCAGAAATGTTGGTCATCATGATTATGAAGAAGTTTTGGCAGACTATCTATGATGCTTTGTCTATCGCGGTTCTCATACTGGTGACCTGAGTTCGACGTAAGGGAATTTATGGACAACTCACAACCACAA
>JBCDDV010000457.1:0-3581 GCA_039180145.1 Cyanobacteria bacterium P01_G01_bin.49
AAGGATCTTCTTGGAAAGGATACAGATAACGATAGAACTCTAAATAGTCCTCATCTGTTAAATTTTGAGCAGATTCTTTCCAAAGAGCTTTTTGTTTATTAATCGTCTCATTTTCAAACTTAATAGGAACCGGAATAAAGTCAGAATAAGTTTTAACTAACTGACGAATTCTTTGCGGTTCTAAGTATTCTTCTTCTTCATCCATTAAGGTTAACGTAACTGTCGTTCCGATTTGAGTTTTATCAGAGTCAGTTAATTCAAATTCGGGAGAACCATCACAAGACCAGTGAATGGACTGAGCGCCTTCTTTGTAAGATAAAGTATCAATTTCTACCTGCTTTGCTACCATAAAAGCAGAGTAAAACCCTAAACCAAAATGTCCAATTAATTCATTAGCATCTTTTTGATATTTTTGAACAAATTCTTCTGCACTAGAAAAGGCAACCTGATTGATATATTTTTTGATTTCATCGGCTGTCATTCCAATGCCATTATCATAAATGGAAAGGGTTTTATTACTTTTATCAACAGTAATAGTAATTTCTGGTTCAGGAACCTCTCCTGAAAATTCCCCGGCTAAAGATGCCATCTTTAACTTAGAAATAGCATCCACTGCATTAGAAATTAATTCCCGTAAGAAGATTTCATGATCGGTGTAGAGAGACTTCTTAATGATGGGAAAAATATTCTCAGTGTGAATAGTGATGTTACCTTTTTCAAGTACCGTCATAGTGTCTCAAATTATCAATTAGGTTTACAAATGGCTATTACTAATTGTCTCTGATTTAGAAACAATTTTCAGTTTGGGATTGTCCCCCCACACAGATGCGGTTTTCCGTACTTACAGGAGTCTGAACCCATTGATAGAGGGATCATATTCAAACCCTCTCACTAATTCTCCTCATTGTCCGGTAAAAACCCGTTGAAAAAATTCTTGAATCGTGTTGTTATTAGGGACTTCAAGAAATAAATTATGCGCTCTTCCCACATTATCACCCTGGGTAAAGTCTACATAGATTGGCCGTTGAGCCGTCAATCCTGTTAAAGTTGTTCCGAGGCGATCGGGATTAATAATATCTGATGCTTTTAAGATCGAATCCCTTTCATTAATGGTCACATAAATATTATGACTCACTAGCACTTTGTCAATCCATTGAGTATGGGTTTTGCTATCTACATCTGCTTGGTGGAAAATCACGTTATCAAAAATTCGAGTTTCTCCACTAAAGATGGGTTCTCTGATGTAATTTTCAACCAAAAAATTACCTAAGCTGTGAATGAGTAGATTTACGCTAATTTCACATCCCTGCATTTCTGCAAGGGTACGATTGGTGACATAGTTACCAATTTTTTCAAAGGTGCGATCTAGTGCGTTGGCCGATGCTTTGGCTGCCTGTCTTGCACGCTGATATTCTTGGGGGACAATTCCTCCAGGATTCGACGGCCAAGAAAATACAATTACGTCTACATTGTAACGTTGTGCAATGTCACGACTTGCTTCTAATGATTCGAGAAAAGATTGATTAAATCCATGAATATAAAAAACCCAATTTAGTTGATATTTTTTGGTCTTAACTCCTTGAATGATCTCGGTAAAAAGTTGCTGACTTGGTAAATTAGTTTCATCTAAATCATCTGAAGATTCTGCTAATAAATTTAAAGTCCATCGATTTTGCGTTGTATCGTAGTTAGCTTTTGCTATACGTAGTTCATCAAGTCCTTTTTCATTGGGGGTTTCTCCAAAGAGGGTTTCATCTGTGGCCCCTTCATTAATTTTTCGATTAGAAATGACAATAATCATAGAGTTTATCAATAAACTATTGATCCATAAAATACTATCTTCTCACAAGGTTTGAAATTAATTTTTGTGATGTATAAGTGCTACACAAACTAAGCTGTAAGGTTGGCAGAGAGAACAGGAAAATTATGGACGTACTTCATGGGTTCGAGAAACGCCGTAATTAGCAAAAAATTTACTTTCTGTTTGGTAAAGGTGGTAGAGAATCTGGTTCTAGAGAAACCTCATAACAGCTTCTAACTGTTCTCGTCTCGTTCCAAGGGGGATGCCAATAGGTTTCTTGGATTACAGCTTTAGTCGTTGACCAGTGAAACTTTACCAAGCTAAGGTTATTGCGTCCAATGACTTCTGGCCCTTCTTGTAGCCAGCGATTGCGCCAGATCCAAGCAACGAAAAGGGTTATAAGTTTTGATAGCCAATTCGGCTGCTGTTGAGATTGTCTGGGGACTTTGCGCCAAGGTAATGATTGTGAGGGTTGTCGTTGACACCACTGAATGCGATATTGCCAATCAGGAAGAGGCTTTTGGGAGTCTAAATCTTTTGATTTAGTTACCTTTTGTAGCGTTAGAGGCTGTTCCCATCCGAAAAATCGCTCAGTTTTTTCAGGAACTAAGGATTTAATTTTAGTGTGTGCTAAGCGCGTTGCTAATTCTGAATTTTTAATCGCGCTTGAAGTTAACTGAACTAGGACAGACGTTTTTGAAGAGTCATGAAACCAATGGGTTAGGCATACTGCACAACTGTAGTGAATATCACCTGAAAAAATAATAACGCGCTTTCGCTGTTGACAAAACGCGAGCAATAATTGAGCAAACGCCTCTTGATGAAAGTTCCACGAATCTCCTACATCGCTACTAAAGACGCGGTTGCGACTTAATTCAAACTGCTGAATGCGATCAATAATACCTAGAGTGACTAAATTTGTTGGCACAACTACTATTGTTGCTTCAATGTCTGGCTGACTTTGGGCCAAAAAAACTTGCAATTGCTGCTCAAAAGCTTTGGGACAAAGCAACATCGGTGGTTCGAGTTTATTGTCTTCCCCAACTGGATAGCCACGCCAAGTACGAGTATCGAGGACAATCACTTCATGTTTATCGCTGCTAATACTGTAGTGCCAAGGAATCGCCTGAGTGTCTCGCGCTAGAATTAAAACATCTTCATCTTTTTCTAGTTTAGGTAATCCCGTCGTTTGATCCGTTTCAGGAATCCCCAAATAGCGATCGCACTCTGCTTTAGCGACAGTATCTTTACCCTCAGACATCAGCCATCTAGAAGCCATTTGTAATAATTTTTCCCCTGGAGTTCCTGGTTCAAAGTGTTCTGGCGTATTCCCCCAAGCTTGAAACAAAGCATAGGCTAGAAGTCCATTTTGTATGATTCTTTTTCCGAAAGGCTTTCCTAAGACGCGATCGCACCATTCACGATTCAGATACCAATCATCACTGACATCATGGTCATCACAGATGGTATAAACAGGAATATTAGCTAAAGCCCTTCTCACCTCTGCTAAATCGTTGATAAAACTATTCGTATCTTCAAGTTCTTGCTGCCATTGTTTAGCCTGTTTACAATTGCCAAACAAAGTTGTCCCAGAGGGTAAACGTTTAGGCATCAGAGTCGGTGACCATGCAAGTAAGTAGGCGATCGCATATTCACTGAAACTAAATAAATGACTTTTGGCTTTTTTTTGTTTATTCTCCAACATTGCCGTCAAACCACCTTCATTTTGGGCAATTTCACACCGCTTGCCTGGTGGTAAGGCACTAGATAAGACTGTTCC
>JBCDDV010000458.1:0-3579 GCA_039180145.1 Cyanobacteria bacterium P01_G01_bin.49
ACTAACGATAATTTTTAATGCTTAAATCTCGTATCATTTGATTAACCTCTCTATCAGAGTCTTATAATATTTTACAGTAAATCATTTTCTGTGAGTTCTGCTATTTTCATTAATGCTTTTAAGGTTCCTATTTTTAAATCTTGGTTACGACGAACTGTAATAGATAAAATTTTAGATTTTCCTGATTTTTGATAGATATAATGACTTCCAGTAATCTTTTTCAAAGTCCATCCTTTTTTCTCAACTATTTTACACAATTTTTTGCCTGAAATCGATTTCATACTGTTATTTCAATAATTTTATCTTCTGATTCTAAGGTATCAATGCTATTAGCAACTTCTAACCATCCTTGAATCGCATCTTGTAAATTATTGATTAATTCTTCCCAGTTATCTCCTTCAGTAATACACCCAGGTAATGCAGGAACTTCGGCCCAATATCCACCTTCTTCTGCTGTATGAACAATGACTTTGAATTTCATATTATTTTAGTTTTTGATACTATTATAATTATAAGTCAAAAAATTAATAATTAGAGTAACCATTTCAACATTATTTCCTACCAAGTAATTCAATGATTTTATGGTAAGGTGGGCAATACCCACCCTACAGAGTTATTTAGCAATCACAAAGTTAACTAATTTTCCAGGAACAACGATTACTTTTTTTACCTCTTTTCCATCTAAGTTACGCTTACCAATATCAGACTCACGAGCTAACTTTTCTAACTCATCTTTACTAGAACTTGCTGGTACTTGAATGGTTCCTCTGGTTTTACCCATCACTTGAATTACTAAAGTAATTTCATCCACCATCAAAGCATCAGAATCAACCTTCGGCCAACTTTCTAAATGAATGGACTTTTTATGTCCCAAAGTGTGCCATAATTCCTCAGCAATATGAGGGGCAAAAGGTGACATTAAAATTAATAAAGTTTCGATTCCTTCTTGATACACCGCAGACTCTAAACATTTGGCATCATTAAGCGCATTACTTAACTTCATTAATTCTGACACTGCGGTATTAAATTGATAATCTCCTTCTAAGTCTTCAGAAATCTCTTTAATCGCAGTATGAATGGCACGTCTTAAGTCTTTTTCAACCTTGCTTAATTCTTGCCCTTTCTTGACTTTTTTTTGTTTATTTTCTGCATAAGAACTGACTAACCGCCAAACCCGATTTAAGAAACGAAATTGTCCTTCTACATCTGCTTCATCCCATTCTAAATCTTTCTCAGGAGGGGCTTTAAACAGGATAAACATTCGCGCTGTATCAACCCCATATTTAGCGATGACATCTTCAGGGGCAACCCCATTACCTTTCGATTTAGACATGGTAGCATAGCAAACTTCTAAGGGTTCTCCTGTTTCTGGATCTTTTGGGTTATTAACATCAACCAGGTGAGAAGGTATCCATTTATCTTTTCCTGTTTTATTCGGATTCAGATAAGTTTGTCCTTGTACCATTCCCTGAGTCAAAAGACGCTGAAACGGTTCATCCACATTAACTAATCCTCTGTCTCGCAAAACTTTAGTAAAAAAGCGAGAATATAACAAGTGTAAAATGGCGTGTTCGATCCCACCGACATATTGATCAACACCCATCCAATCATTGGCTTTTTTATTATTAAATGCTTCCTGAGTATTGATAGCATCAGTAAACCGTAAATAGTACCAAGATGAATCAATAAAGGTGTCCATCGTGTCCGTTTCCCGCTTTGCAGGTTCATCGCAACTAGGACAGGGGACATTGATCCAATCTTCTACTGTTGCTAGAGAAGGAACACTTTTTCCTGTCAATTTGACATTTTCGGGCAATTTTACGGGTAAATCTGCATCAGGAACGGGAACTGTACCACAACTAGGACAATGAACAACAGGAATCGGACAACCCCAATAACGCTGACGAGAAATTAACCAATCTCGCAAACGATACTGTATTCTAGCTTTGCCATAACCCTGTTTCTCTGCATATTCAATGATGGCATTTTTGCCTTCTGTCGATTGCATCCTATCAAATTCACCAGAATTTATCATTATTCCTGGTTCGGTATAGGCTTCTGTTAAGGTGGGATTCGTTTCCTCCGTGTTTTCAGGAACAATAACCACTTTGATGGGTAATTGATTCTCTGTTGCGAACTTGAAATCACGGGTATCGTGGGCAGGAACACCCATGACTGCCCCTGTACCATATTCATAGAGGACATAATCAGCGATTAAGATGGGGATTTCTTCGCCATTAAAAGGATTGATAGCCGTTCCTCCCGTTAATATTCCCCGTTTGGGTTTATCCTCTGCGGTTCGTTCGATTTCGCTTTCGTTGGCGACTTCTTGGATGAATGCGTCTACTGCTTTTTTGCGCTTTGATGTAGTAACTTTGGGGGTTAATGGATGTTCTGGGGCTAAAACCAGATACGTTACCCCATAAACCGTATCAGGACGAGTGGTAAAGACGGCTATCTTCTCTTTACTTCCTTTCACGGGAAACTCCAAATAAGCACCCACAGATTTCCCGATCCAATTTTCCTGCATTAATTTAACGCGATCAGGCCATCCTGGCAATTTATCGAGATCGTTTAATAATTGTTCTGCATAATCCGTAATTTTAAAGAACCACTGACGCAACAATTTTCGTTCTACTTTAGCACCTGATCGCCAGGAATAACCCTCACTGTCTACTTGTTCGTTTGCTAATACCGTTTGATCCACTGGGTCCCAATTAACGGCTGCTTCTTTTTGATAAGCTAATCCTGCTTGATAAAATTGTAAAAATAGCCATTGTGTCCATTGATAATACTCAGGGGAACAAGTAGCGATCTCCTTATCCCAGTCAAGGGACAGTCCCAAAGTTTGCAATTGTTGCTTCATGTGGGCAATATTTTTGTACGTCCATTCTGCGGGAGGAACACCGCGATCGATGGCTGCATTTTCAGCAGGAAGTCCAAACGCATCCCACCCCATCGGATGCAAAACGCGATATCCTTGCAAACGCTTGAGACGGGCGATAACATCAGTAATCACATAGTTGCGAACATGACCCATGTGTAGGTTTCCTGAAGGATAGGGGAACATGGATAAGGCGTAAAATTTGGGTTTGTTGCTATCTTCTGGGGTTTTGTCTAACCCCTGTTTAACCCAGTCTTGTTGCCATTTTTGTTCGATCGCTGCTGCGTTATATTGGGACTCCACGAATATTTACTCCACTGCTATTTCCATGAGATCAATTATCCCTGATCGTTGAGGTAAATGTGTGGAGGTTTGGAATGCGATCGCCCATTCGTGCTATTGCCACACAACTTTTTTGGAATGGATATAAATTTTTGAGTGAAATTGGGGAACCATAAAGATATAGGTTTGGGAGTTTTCTAATCAAGTTATGTATAAAAATAAACGCTATTTTATAAATAAAATTAAAACCTGGCTAAAATTTGAATCCCTTAAATATGAATTAAATCAGGAATTTCAAACTGCTAGTCAAGAAGCTTTAAAAGATACTTTTATGAAACTAGAGGGAACTAATCTCAATACTATACATGATAAAGAGGCTTATTGTTTTCATGTTTTAAAATACTCAAAAAAAT
>JBCDDV010000459.1:0-3563 GCA_039180145.1 Cyanobacteria bacterium P01_G01_bin.49
ACGTGAGTTCGGTGTTAGGAGTTCGGAGGTCGGAGTTAGGATTTTTTCAACGAGAGAATCAGGATTTGAGACTTCTGAAAAAGGTCGAGTGGTCTATAAATTATTTTTGTCGAACTCACGTTAATCGACCAACTTACGGCACGGTTGAACAACTTTTTATCCTCCCAGGATCTTATGATTGGGAACGTTTTAAAATTATCCAATCAATTCTTGAAGAACAAGCAACGGTCAAAATAAGTTACTTAGATGAACAAATTGAACTGATGACAACCGGAGAAGACCTTGAGAGAATTAAAACGATTTTAGGATTTTTAATTGAACTCTATTTATGTGAAAAGGAGATAGATTATATTCCCGTCGGCAGTGCAACCCGCAAAGCAAAAATTAAAGGGGTATCTTTTCAACCTGATGAGTCTTATTATCTCGATAAAACTAGAGAACATCCTGATTTAGCTGTAGAAATTATTTTCATCAGTGGGGGAATTGATAAATTAGAAAAATACAAGCGATTTCAGGTTACTGAGGTTTGGTTTTGGAAAAATAATCAACTATCAATTTATTATTTACATAACGAAGAATATGAGCCAGTTAAGCAAAGTGTCTTATTACCTGATTTAGATATTGACTTATTAGTCAGATGTGTTAATTTTCCTTCTAGACCTCAAGCTAAAAAAATGTTTATGGAAGGATTACAATAAATCATTAATATGATAGTGATCGCCGTCCTGAAGGGTTTGACTGGAGAAAAATTAATAAATAACTTTTTACCTCAACAATCATTCAATTTCTTTCCTACTTAAACAGTAAAAAGGTGGGCATTACCCACCCGATAAATTAAACAGTTAACATTTCAGATGGTAACCGTTTAAAGGTCAACCTTTCATCTTCGACATCGACAAAGATAGTGTCTCCTGCTTTAAATTCACCTCGTAAAATTGACTTAGCGATCGGGGTTTCTAAGTAGCGTTGAACAGCGCGTTTTAAAGGTCTAGCACCGTATACCGGATCATAACCGATTTCTGCGATAAAATCTAAGGCGACTTCTGCTAATTTGAGGGACATTTTTTGGTCTTCTAAACGACTTCTCAATAATTGAACTTGCAGCTTGACAATTTCTCGTAATTGAGACTTTTGTAACCCGTGGAAAATGATAATTTCATCAATACGGTTGAGAAATTCAGGACGGAAATTATTACGCATCGCATCCATCACACGAGAGTGCATTTCGTCATAACGAGAATCATCCCCAGCCACATCTAAAATGTATTGGGAACCAATATTACTAGTCATGATGATGATAGTATTTTTGAAGTCTACGGTGCGACCTTGAGAGTCTGTTAAGCGCCCATCATCGAGAATTTGTAACATCACATTGAAGACATCAGCATGGGCTTTTTCTATCTCATCAAACAGGATAACAGAGTAGGGACGACGACGAATTGCTTCGGTTAGTTGTCCTCCTTCATCGTAGCCTACATATCCTGGAGGCGCACCCATTAAACGAGATACACTATGCTTCTCCATATACTCGGACATATCGATACGAACCATAGCTTCTTCTGTATCAAAAAGATTGTGTGCCAACGCCTTAGCTAATTCTGTTTTTCCCACACCTGTTGGCCCTAAAAAAATGAAACTAGCAGTGGGACGATTGGGATCAGCAAGTCCTGCGCGAGAACGCTGAATCGCTTCTGAAACAGCAGTGACAGCTTCTTCTTGACCAACGACTCTTTGGTGCAATTCCTCTTCTAAATGTAATAGTTTTTCCCTATCTGATTCGACTAACTTACTAATGGGAATGCCTGTCCATTTTGAGATAATTTCTGCAATATCTGATTCAACAACCTCTTCTCTTAGTAAGGTTTTTCCGGTTGTTTGTCGTTCTTCAATTTTATTTTCTAGTTCTTTAACTTGTCGCTGTAAATCTGTTAGTTTGCCATAGCGTAATTCAGCCGCTTTATTAAGATCATAATCTCGTTCTGCCTGTTGAATTTCTAAGTTAATTTGGTCAATGGTTTCTTTTAACTTACGAATCTGATCAATGACCTCTTTCTCAGATTGCCATTGGGCATTGAGTTGAGATTGGTCTTCTTTGAGGTTGGCTAATTCTTTTTCTAGTTTTTCTAATCGTTCGCGAGACGCTTCATCTTCTTCTTTTTGTAAAGAAAGTCGTTCCATTTCTAATTGAAGAACTTTGCGATCTACTTCATCTAATTCTTCTGGTTTAGAGGTAATTTCCATCTTCAATTTAGCAGCCGCTTCATCCACTAAATCAATAGCTTTATCTGGTAAAAAGCGATCGCTAATATAACGATTAGATAACATGGCCGCAGCTACCACCGAGGTATCAGCAATTTTTACCCCATGATGGACTTCATATCGTTCTTTGAGTCCCCGTAAAATCGAGATAGTATCAATTACTGTGGGTTCATCTACTAATACTTCTTGAAAACGCCTTTCTAAAGCAGCATCTTTCTCAATATATTTACGATATTCATCTAGGGTTGTTGCCCCAATACAGCGCAATTCTCCCCTCGCTAACATCGGTTTTAAGAGGTTTCCTGCATCCATAGATCCTTGGGCTGCCCCTGCCCCAACAACCGTATGAATTTCATCAATGAACATGATAATATTGCCTTGAGAATCAGTAACTTCTTTGAGAACTGCTTTGAGTCTTTCTTCAAATTCTCCGCGATATTTTGCTCCAGCAATTAATGCCCCCATATCTAAGGCAATTAGCTTTCTATCTCGTAAAGATTCGGGGATATCTCTATCAATAATTCTTTGGGCTAACCCTTCTACAATTGCTGTTTTTCCAACCCCAGGTTCTCCAATTAAAACGGGATTATTTTTGGTTCTACGGGATAAGATTTGAATGGTACGGCGAATTTCATCATCTCTACCAATAACAGGATCGAGTTTGCCTTCTCTGGCTAATTGTGTTAAATCTCGCCCATATTTTTCTAATGCTTCGTATTTCCCTTCTGGGTTTTGATCGGTCACTTGCTGATTGCCTCGAACTTGTTTAATAATGTCTTTTAATTTGCGTTCTGTTAGCTCAAATTCTTTGAAAAGATTGTTAGCAAAACGGTCATCTTTAGTATAGGCTAAGAGTAAATGCTCAATAGAAATATAATCATCTTTAAATTCCTGGCGATATTTTTCACTTCTGTCAAGAAGACTATCCAAGCTGCGTCCCAGATAAACTGACTCACTAGGGTTGGATAGTTTGGGTTGACGACTAATAAAGTCGTCAGTTCTATCCCGTAATTTTTGGACACTGATGTTAGCTTTATTAAAGACGCTGGTAGCCAGTCCCTCTTGTTCTAAGAGAGATTTCATTAAGTGTTCGCTTTCAATTTGTTGCTGCTTATTTTGTTTAGCGATATCTGGTGTTCTGATAATTGCTTCCCAGGCTTTTTCTGTAAATTGATTGGGATTAGTTGGTTGCATTGTTAATAATACATATAAATAATTACTCTACTATTGTAATCTGGTTTAATCCCTTGTTTGAGACGGTTTACCCTACTTTTTGAGGTTGGGTTTTCAGAACTGATATAGAC
>JBCDDV010000460.1:0-3561 GCA_039180145.1 Cyanobacteria bacterium P01_G01_bin.49
GTTAGTTCATTTCTAATTGAAGTATTATGACTCAATCTCAACATCCTCCACTTCCCCCTTTACCTCATCCTCCCATGGCAGGGTCTAACATGGAAAAATCCAACCATAAAACCATCAATCACCAGGCAACAGAAGCAACCCAGTTTATGGTTTCTCCCTCAAACAGTAATGAGCAACTTCCCACTCAATTATCAAACTCACAACCTCTCCCCCTACCCAAAACTCCTCCCAGAAACTTTGGTCGTTCCCCAGGACAACCCTCCTTGGCTGAATTAGTTCGTTGTGCCTTTGATGAAGGATTTTCTGATATTCATTTAGGTGTTGGTGAACAACCCCGAATGCGCGATCGCGGGGAAATGATGATCTTGGAATATCCAGAAATTGATGAAAACACCTTTATGAGTTGGTTAAGGGAAATTCTTCAAGAAGATGAAATCCAACGCTTTAAAAAAGAACTAGAATTTGACGGTGCCACCCAGTATGATTTCGCCCGTGTTCGGATCAACATTTTTAATAGTTTGCGCGGACCATCAATGGTATTACGTCTCATTCCTGTGACTATCTTAACCATGGAGCAATTACGCTTACCCCCCATTTTCAAAAATATTTCCGATTCTCATAAAGGATTAATATTAGTCACGGGGCCAACAGGTTCTGGTAAATCAACTACCATGGCTGCAATGGTAGACTACATCAACAAAGAACATCCCAAAAATATCATTAGCATTGAAGATCCGGTGGAATTCGTTCACCAAAGCCGTCGTTCTCTGATCAAACAGCGTGAAGTCGGGATGCACACTCACAAGTTTGATAATGCCCTCAAAGCTGCCTTACGCGAAGATCCAGACATTATCATCGTCGGAGAAATGCGGGACAAAGAAACCGTCAACACTGCCCTCAAAGCGGCCCAAACTGGTCACCTAGTCATGGGAACCCTGCACACCAATAGTGCGGTGAAAACCTTAGAACGGGTTTTGAGCTTATATAATGCTGAAGAACGGGAAGCAATGCGAGTGTCGATCGCTGAATCTTTAGTGGCTATTATTGCCCAAGGGTTATGCCGTACCACTGACGGTAAACGCGCCGCCTATCACGATATTATGATTAACACGGAAACCGTTAAAGACTATATTATTCGTGGGCAAAACGACGAAATTGTGGAATTAATGAAAGATGGTGAATTTGATGGCATGATCACTACCAACCAAGCACTATTTAATCTGTATCAAGAAGGTCGAATTACCGAAGAAACTGCCCTTGAATTATCCCCAACCCCCAACGAAATTGCGATGATGCTGAGGGGTCGAATCTAGAAAAACCCTAAAGAAACTAGGATGAAGGAGTCGACTTTTGTTATAAAAGAGTCGCATCTTCCTTCATCTATTTTTCGGTTTGAATGGCAACCCTAACAAGAACGCCAGTGGTTTTACCCCAATTATTTAAAGGTATTGCTCTGTTTACGCCAGGGGGCGATCTCGTCTATTGTCTCGATAAAAGTAAACAAATCTATTGGCATTCCCAATTATGTTTAGTTTTGCAAGATTTATTAAAGTTACCAGAACCTCCCCACTTTCTGGTTCCAGGCTATACAGCAACCGTTGATCGTTGGTTTTGTTCGAGGGAAAAAAGGGTCAAAACAGTCGCTGAACTCTACCCAGCTGTCCGTAGATATCGACACCTTTTGAATGTTTTATTTAACATTGATGATGTGGTTTGGCAGACAGCCGACTGGCAAGAAGAAGCTTGTAACCCGATTATTTTAGAAACCTATCGTTCTCAATTTCCTCAACTCTGGGAAAATCATGATTTAGTGGTTCGTTTAGACGATCATTGGGAACAAGAGATCAAAAACCAATTTAGTGCTATCACACCCCAAGAAACAGAATTATCTGAAACAAATCAAGGATACATTTTGCGTTTATTTGTGTCTGGAAATAACACATCAACTAAGCACACCTTAAAGACCATCCACCATTTACTTGAAACAGACCTTCAACATCCTTACACCCTTAAGGTAATTGATATTAATAAACATCCAGATTTAGCAGAAACCCATCAAATTTCAGCTACTCCTACTTTGGTAAGAGTTTGGCCGAAACCAATGCGGCGTATTGTTGGAGAATTAACTGATTTATCCAGAGTTTTGCAAATTATTTCTCTAAATTGAATAATTCCTCTCTTGAGAATTTTTATCCTGTACTTAAACTCAATAGTTTTATCGATTACGTATTAGTAAAATTAGAATTATATTTACCATTGATTTACCATCAGGAAATATAGAAGTTTATAGGATCGGTTTTAGAGGTGATATTTATCAATGAATAATCTTAGCTAATCTATACACCAAAGATTGCAAACTATTGTTACAACAGACTACAATAGCGAGTTAAGACCTTTTTCTTCAAACTCTCAAGATTAAAATCCTGATAATCGATATGCCCAATTTGAATATTACTGATAATCAAACTAAAGACACTGATAATAAACCCTTTAATCTCAACAATATTCTTGCTTCTAGCGATCGCTTTGCTAAACGACACATTGGCCCCAATGCAGAAGAAATTGGTCAAATGCTCAAGGTCTTAGGATTTTCTACTCTAGATCAACTTATTGACGCAACTGTACCCCAAGCTATCCACCTCAGTAAACCCCTAAATTTACCCAAACCCCAAAGTGAATACGGCGCATTAGCGCAACTAAAGTCTATTGCCTCCAAAAATCAAATATTTCGTTCATATATTGGCATGGGCTACTATGACTGTATTACGCCTCCCGTCATCCAACGTAATCTATTAGAGAATCCAGGATGGTACACTGCATATACCCCATATCAAGCGGAAATTGCTCAAGGACGGTTAGAAGCACTTCTTAACTATCAGACTATGATAGTAGAGCTAACGGGGCTAGAAATTGCTAATTCCTCCCTATTAGATGAAGGAACAGCCGCAGCCGAAGCCATGAGTATGAGTTATGGGTTATGTAAGAATAAAGAGGCTGATGCTTTCTTTGTAGACTCCCATTGTCACCCCCAAACCATCGAAGTTATTAAAACAAGAGCTTATCCATTAGGTATTAAAATTATTATTAAGGATCATCGCTTCTTTGAATTTGATACAGAAATTTTTGGCGCGTTATTACAATATCCAGCCACTGATGGCAGTATTTACGACTATCGTAGCTTTATTGAGACTGCCCATGACAAAGGTGCGTTAGTTACCGTTGCAGCCGATCCGTTGAGTTTAGCCTTACTCACGCCCCCTGGTGAATTTGGGGCCGATATCGCCGTAGGAAGCACTCAACGTCTTGGGGTTCCCTTGGGGTATGGAGGGCCTCATGCAGCCTACTTTGCCACGCGAGAAGCCTATAAACGGCAAATCCCAGGACGTATTGTTGGGGTGTCCAAAGACGCGCAAGGAAACTCTGCTTTAAGATTAGCCTTACAAACCAGAGAACAACATATTCGCCGCGAGAAAGCTACCAGTAATATTTGTACCGCCCAAGTTTTATTAGCAGTAATTGCAGGGATGTATGGGGTTTATCATGGGGCTGAAGGCATTGAAA
>JBCDDV010000461.1:0-3551 GCA_039180145.1 Cyanobacteria bacterium P01_G01_bin.49
GGTCTTTTTTTCTTAATTCTTCGTATACTTGCCAAGTTTTTCCCTCAAACACCAGAGATCTCATTCATCTCCTCAGCACTGGGTTTATATCCTTTATTTGCTTGATGGGTTACTTGAGATTCAGCTATTTGCTGCATCAAACTTTGATTTTGCAAAATATATAGGGTTTCTTGTTCTCTTGCCCAATCTTCTGCGCTAATCACAACAAAATCCTCGCCATTACGACGAGTTACTTTCAAAGGTTGATGCTCTCGAATCACTGCTTCGACAAAGTGCTTTAGCTTTTCCCGAAACTGATTGACGCTAATGCTATCCACTTTATTTATTATCTAAGTTATGTACGGTGATACGGTACATATTAGCTTAAAAACATAGATGTTAAATTCCAAAACCTCAAGACCTACTCAACGCCAATCAATAATATTCTCCTGAGTAATCACGATCGATTTAGAAATGGCAAATTCCATAAAAATCGGAGAAAATTAAACCTTCTGAATTTTTCATTGTAAATATAGCTGAGTATTTGCTTGTGTAATCGCTTATAGCAATGCTTATAGTACAACTTACTAAAATCAACATAAATATGCTAAAAAACAATAGGGGTATAAAGCTTAGTTAATTAAACTTCATACCCCTCAGTTATTTATATATTCAAGCATCTTCAATAACTGAAGATAAAAGGAGTGATAAGCGCGATCGCTCTCTTCGATATAATTATTTAGTCGGTACGATTTAAAACATCCAAGATGGCAGCAACTCTTTCTCCTCCATCTCTCAAAAAACCTCAATCGGTTAAAATGGAGAGTCTTAGTCCGAAACACAATCGCTACACTCAATTAGAAATTTACAGCTATATATTAGAAAGTAGAACTCCGACTCTAAAAGAGTTGTGCGATCGCATACCCGACTGCGAACCGCCTAAAAAATCCCACAAACTGGATCGATATTGCCCGTCAAATTAAAGAAGAAAGAAATTATACTTGTCAAATCTGCGGTTTAAAGTGTTTGCGTCCAGAAGATAACCGCGAACATCTTATACCAAATCGCAAAATAAAGGCTACACATGATATTTTACTTATGTGGAGTTGAATAAAATGAGGGATGTCAGGAGTTTATCAGCTAGAAATCAAAGAAACTTTAGATGAATTAAGAAAGCTGCTAAGAGTTCAAAAAACAGCCTCCGACAGAGAAAGAATACAACTACTGTATCTACTCAAAAGTGAACAAGCTCAGACAATAACAATCGCAGCAAGCCTTTTAGGAAGGCATAGAGTTACAGTACAAAAATGGCTCAGTCGATATCGAACAGGTGGAATAGAAAATCTATTAACTCACAAACCACGTACAGGAAGAAAACAAAGTATTCCTTTATGGGCGCAAAGAGCTTTAGAAAAAGAACTTCAACAAGAACCAGGGTTCGAGAGTTATCACGAAATCTGTCAATGGCTGTCCAGTAAATTAGGAATTAAGTCAAACTACAAAACTGTACACAAGTTAGTACACTATCGTTTCCAAGCATCACCTAAAGTGCCTCGTCCTTTTAGTAGCAAACAATCTCAAGAGAAAGTAGAGGGATTCAAAAAAAAAATGGCAGAAAACTTAGCACTAATAAGTTGGTATGCGCTTGTAGTTCTGGGAATGAACAAAAAAATCCGATTTTTCTGCCAAGATGAAACCCGTATTGGATTAAAAACTATTAGTGGAAGAAGGATTACGGCAAGAGGGGTAAAACCCAAGGGCAAGGTGCAATGGCAATTTAAAGCAATCCGCATAGCGGATTCGACGTTGCTTTCGCAACGGCGGTGCGCAAAGAGCGCACACCTTTACGGCATTGTTGAACCAAAAACTGGAGAACACTTTTTCTACGAGTTCAGCCATCTCAACAGTGATTGTTTTCAAGTCTTTCTTAACTTTATTTCTGAGTATTTTGCAGACAGCATTTTGATTCTTCAATTAGACCAAGCAGGATGTCATCGAGCCAAAAAACTCCAGATTCCGTCCAATATTATCTTTTTGTTTCAACCTTCCCATTCTCCAGAAACAAATCCCATTGAAACAGTTTGGCAACATCTCAAACGTGGATTGCGTTGGAAGTTGCCCAAAACCTTGGATGAGTTAAGACAATTAATTTCTCATCGACTAGAAAAAATGACTCATGAGGTTATTCATTCGATTACTGGTAGAAAATCTATTTTAGATGCATTAAGTGTAGCTGGTATTTAGAGAATTGGTATTACCCTCTCGGAAATAGGTAAATTGACTGCTAACACTCACCATATAGATGGTAATACTTTCAACAATTCACCTTCAAATCTACTCGTTGTTTGTTCTACTCACCATCTTCAAATACACCAAGGCAGAAGATCCAATCCCCCAAAAGGTCAAATAGCTTTATTCGATCTCAGTTCTATCTGAAAATTATGTAACTTCATTAAAACAAATCTCGGTTTTTAGTCTTAACTCGCTGATACAATTCTTCCATTGTGGCAATAAAAGAACTATCCCGATGCCAAAATTCAGGCATATCTCCCGCTTTCTTAACTAAGATTGCTGAAATATTAGTTTCTCTGGGTTCGTCAGTAGTTGGTGGCTCTATCGCTTTACCCTGCCAAAATTCTTTAAGAGTAGTTTCTCCATTAACTGGCTGTATTTGAGGTTTAATGTAATAAGAAGTAATAGGTTCGGGAGCTAATTCTTCAGTTTTTAAACCTGCAACCAACGCTCTACCAAGGGTAGTTTTGGCTAATTCTTGATGTAACTGCTCTTTCGTCAAACCTCGCAACTCAAAGATTAAAAAAGGATCTTCATCTAGTTCTGAAGCAAAACGATAGCACAAACCAGCAATATGTTTGCAGGGATTTGAGTAATCGGGACAGGAACAAGAGGTTTGAAAATCGCTTTCGCTACGGGGAAGTAAGTTTTTATTTACCTCTCGAAAACTAGATTCAATATTTTCAGGGACTTCGTTTAACAGTAATTTGGAGACAAAGCTGGCATTGGTCGCCATACTTTGAATAATTTTCGACCAATCTTTTTTAGGAATGGGTTTAATCTCAACTACCGTATGGTATCGAGGTTCTTTATAAACTCCAAAGTAAGGATTGACCGAACCTCTAACAGTAGCCTCAATCTTTCCTTTATTGACGGCAAAATCGAGAATTTTCCCACCTCTAGCATAAGAACGACCTCTACCCAATCTGGCAGAATCGGTAAACGATTCGATCGCGCTAATAAATTTTTGTCCCCACCAAGTCCGACTAAATTCACCCATAACCTTTTCTCTACAAGATCTAATTCAAAACTGCATTACGATTCAAAGCAATTAATTCGCGGAATTTATCGTTATCTAATTCCGTCAACCAAGACTCATCCGAACCGACTACCGATTCCGACAGTCGCTTTTTATCTTCAATCATCACATCGATTTTTTCTTCCAAAGAACCCAAGGTGACAAACTTGTGAACGAAGACATTCTTTTTCTGTCCGATGCGAAAAGCGCGATCGCTTGCTTGGTCTTCTACGGCGGGATTCCACCAGCGATCGAAGTGAAA
>JBCDDV010000462.1:0-3541 GCA_039180145.1 Cyanobacteria bacterium P01_G01_bin.49
GACTTTAGCTATGGTTGCTCTAATTGTGGCTGATGTTTGGAAAACTACCCCATTTATTAGCATTATTTTACTCGCAGGTTTACAATCTATTTCTCAAGATTTGTATGAAGCTCATGCGATTGATGGTGCAAAACCTTGGCAAAGTTTTTCCCAAATTACTTTACCTCTAATTATGCCACAAGTTTTAATTGCTTTATTGTTTCGCTTTGCTCAAGCGTTCGGTATTTTTGACTTAGTTCAAGTAATGACTGGTGGGGGACCAGCCGGGGCAACAGAAACTGTTTCGATTTATATCTATTCGACAGTAATGAGATACTTAGATTTCGGCTACGGTGCTGCTTTGGTAGTGGTAACCTTTTTATTATTAATTGCTGCTGTTGCTTTAACTGCTTTCTTATTAAATAAAGTCCAAGGAAAGGGACAAGGCAGTTTACTGTAAGTAGCATTGATGATTACGTTAATGTTGAGATTAACATGAAAAAAAACAAAAATAATACCCAACAAATTATTTTAATTGTCAGTATTGTACTGGTTATTATCTTTTTTATTAGTCCAATTATTTGGCAAATTTTAACCTCGATTAAAACTAACGAAGAGATTTCTGCTATTCCTAATGTTTATATACCTAGTCAGATAACTTTTAAACATTATGCTGAATTATTTGCACGCCGTCCTTTTGGACTATATATCTTCAATAGTGCCTTAGTTTCTATTATTTCGACTGTTATTTGTTTAGTGGTTGGTTCTCCAGCAGCTTATGTATTAGCTAGGTTAAGAATTCCTGGAAAAAATATTATTCTTGCTCTAATTTTAGTGGTTTCCCTATTTCCCTATGTCTTATTGTTTTTAGGACTCTTAGAAGTGATTAAAGCTTTGGGACTTGGTAATAATTATTTAGCCTTGATTGTTCCTTACACGGGAATTAACTTACCTTTAACTATTCTAGTAATGCGTAGTTTTTTCCAACAGTTACCAAAAGATTTAGAAGATTCGGCCAGAGTTGATGGTTATACAATTATTCCCATGTTGATTAATATTTTACTTCCTATGACCCTTCCTGCTTTAGTGACAACGGGAATTTTGACCTTTATTTTTGCGTGGAACGAATATATTTTCGCACTCACGTTTATTACCCGTGAAACCATGAAAACGATCCCGGTGGCAACGGCGCAAATTGGAGGTGCAACTGTCTTTGAAATTCCCTACGGCCCCATCGCCGCAGCAACCGTTCTTGGCACATTACCTTTAGTCTTACTAGTGTTATTCTTCCAAAGAAGGATTGTCGAAGGACTAACGGCCGGGGCAGTAAAAGGATGAACATTCGTATTGGTAACGGTTACGATATTCATTGCTTGGGGCCAGACCGTCCCCTAATTTTGGGCGGAATTCAAATTCCCCATACCCTAGGATTAGTGGGCCACAGTGATGCGGATGTATTAACCCACGCGATTATGGATGCTATGTTAGGTGCCTTAAGTTTAGGGGATATTGGTCATTATTTTCCCCCATCTGACCCCAAATGGGCAGGGGCTAATAGTTTATTATTATTACAGCAGGTTGATCGCTTAGTCCGATCACAGGGTTGGCAAATTGGCAATATTGACTCAGTGATTGTCGCTGAAAAACCCAAAATGAAGCCCCACCTTCAGACCATGCAGGAAAAATTAGCTCAAACATTAAACATTGCTGGGGATCAAATTAGTATTAAAGCAACGACTAATGAGAAATTAGGCCCAGTGGGACGAGAGGAAGGCATTAGTGTTTATGCGGTTGTGTTGTTACTCAAGGAGTGAAATGCTGGTCTAGAAGTTGATCGATATGATAGGGTTGTACATGGGAATAACGGGTTTTATCTGGCAAAATAACGACGTTGGGCCCCTTTTTACACTGTTTCAAACAGCCTGTCAATTTAATTTCAACGCGATCGCTTAATCCCTGATTTTCTAGTTTTTCGCTTAACTGTTGACAGATTTCCTTTCCCCCTCGTTTCCAGCAACTCGATTTTTGACAAACTAAAATTTTTCCTGTTTCTTTTGAACTTGTCTCTGGGATAATAACAGCACAAGGAATGTCAGGGTTTGGTAACAAATTAATCTCTTGAGCTTTTAGTTGAAAAAAGCCTGTTTTCTTCTTAGGTTCCCTATTTCCGGTCACTTCTAGCCAAGTTCCAGTAGGAAGAGTCAGATCGAGATCTGGCCGTAATTTTTTCGGTATTTTTAGCCAATATTCCCGTTCATCTACTTTAATTCGCAAATATTTAACCTTGTCACCTCCTTTGATGACAAAACTTTCTAATTGGCCAACCAAACGAAATCGGCAAAGGGTGGTAAGATTTGACATAGTTTTTTATTTATTAATTCTTTAATTGATAGTTTAAGTCTCTTTAACCTGCCAACAATCATCAAGCCATTGGATCAATTCTTGGCGAGAAGCTGAGTATTGTTTGGTAACACTCCATAGTTGAATAACGGCAGTTGGACTTGATAACTGAACTTGCAAAGGTTCATTAGTAGAGCAATAGCAAGGAATTTGTAATTCCCTGAGACGATGGTAGACAATCCAGCGATCGCCCCAAGGGATCTGTACGACTTGACTCGGTTCTAAGGGAAGGTTAGCTGAATTCATTGACACTGACAAATGAATTTGATTGTCATTGTTTCCTTACCTAGTATACCCGACAGATGCTAATTATTCTCAACTATTTCAAAAAAAATTTCAACCTTAATTTAGGTTAGAAGCTACAATAGCCTTATATAGAAGGTCTTAGGGAAAAGCTAAATATTTATTGAGGATTTTCCAGAGTTCCGATAAACTGTTGCTAAAATGAGGTATTTTATTGATAGAAGTGTAGTTAAGAAGGGAATACACGCATGCCAACCACTCAAGGCTTACTCCGTACCTTTGGCGAAGTGGGAGATAATCCCATCTTGCTAGACAAAAGTGTGACAGTCCCCGTTTGCGAAGGCTTAAATATGGTTTTAGCAAGTTTCCAAGGACTGTTCTTACAGTACGAAAAACACCATTTTTTGGTAGAGGGTTCAGAATTTTACTCGTTACATGAATATTTCAGCGAAAGCTATGAAGCGGTTCGTGAACACGTCCATGATCTTGCAGAACGCTTAAACGGGTTAGGAGGAATTCCCGTTGCTAGCTTCAGCAAATTAGCTGAGATGTGTTGCTTTACTCCTGAAGAAGATGGGATGTACGATTGTCGTATGATGGTTGAACATGACTTGGACGGTGAACAGGCCATTATTCAATTATTACGTCGCCAAGCTGCACAAGCAGAAAGCTTAGGAGATAGAGCAACTCGCTATCTTTATGAGCAAATTCTTCTGAAAACAGAAGAACGCGCTTATCACTTAGATCATTTCTTAGCTCATGATAGTTTAACGGTTGCTTTTGTCGGTAACGGTAACTAAACTTTTTACCATTTGAATATAACTTAAATTGGCTAGTGATTTTAGGATCGCTAGCTCTTTTTATCCTCCCCCTAATTTATATTTGCCAATTTCTAATAAATCTCTTGTTCCGGTAATAC
>JBCDDV010000463.1:0-3535 GCA_039180145.1 Cyanobacteria bacterium P01_G01_bin.49
ATGAGAAGGAAGTTGAAAGGTTTCTATTTGCTTGACTGGAGCAACTTTAGCAGCAGTTCCACATAAAAATACCTCATCAGCAATGAATAATTCTGATTTATCAATGGGTCTTTCAAGGGTGGGAATGCCTAAATCTTTCGCCAAGGTAAGAATACTATCTCTAGTGATTCCTTCAAGGATATCTTGATCAAATCCAGGGGTAATTAATTGACCATTTCTGACGATAAAAATATTCATTCCCGTTGCTTCACAAACCTTGCCTTGGGAATTCATTAAAATAGCTTCATCAAACCCTGATTCAACTGCTTCAGTTTTGGCTAAAGCAGAGGTAATATAAGCAGCACTGATTTTTCCTCTCAAGGGAAAGCTACGATCTTCTTGACGATACCAAGAACTGACGCGACACTTGATGCCATCAGAAGATAAATAATCTCCCATTTCTAAACCATAGACAAAAAAATCTTTATCGATTTTATGCAGTCTTGGCGCAATTCCTAACCCTGAAGTATAAACTAGAGGACGGATATAAAATGATTGAGATGGCTTATTTTTTTTAACAAAATCAATAATAATTTGTTGTAATTTATCAAAGGGTAAATCATAATTAAGAAACTTGGCACTTTGACTTAACCGCTTGCAATGACGTTCTAAACGAAATAGCAAGATTTGCCCTGAATTTTCGGGATCAGGAATACCTCTCATTCCACCAAAAGCTGCTGTTCCGTAATGGAGTGAATGGGTAGCAATAGAGATTTTTGCCGCTTCAAAAGGGACAAATTCGTTTTCAAAGTAAGCAATTGGCAGAAAGGTGTGCATCGTCGGTTCCGTTATCAGTTATTCTTAAATTTGTTAGGGTTGATTGCTATTAAAGTAATCGCCGAAAATTCAGTTATGATTGTGTTTAAATATCTCCTAGCCAACCAGCTAAATTTTGGGTTTGTTCGGTTGAAGGATTATCAAACTGAACGACTTCATAGCGACTCGGTTGAGGGTTATCTAGAGAAATAGAAAAGGTTTTCAGTTCATCCTGATGAAAGACTGTGACCTGAATGATATCACCTGTTTGGTAATCTTTGAGACGTTCATTTAATTGATCTGCCGTTACTCGAATTCCGTCAATGGCTAACAGTTCATCTCCTGAATCAATTCCGGCTAAAGCAGCAGGAGATTCTGCTTCAACAAACTTAATTATTTCTTGACCATTTTCTGACTGAACTCGTGTTCCTAAATAGGGAGTTTCTTGCTCTATAACAGCTTTGAGTTTTAATCCAAAGGGTTCTAAATAGTCATCAAACGGTATTTCTTCTGTGGTATCAAGGTAAGTGGCAAAAAAGTCTTGTAAATCAGTTTTTGCAACCGACTCAATTACCTGTTGTAATTGTTGTGGCATAAATCCAATTTCTGGTTTGCCAAATTGTTTCCACATCTCAACCATGACATCGTCCAAAGATCGTTGATTTTGATGTTTGGTACGAATTAACAAATCTAATAAAAGAGACACTAATTCACCTTTCAAGTAATAGGAAATTTGGCAATTATCACTATTACTATCCCGTCGATATAGTTTAATCCAAGCATCAAAACTTGATTCACTTAAAGGGTGGACTTTTCTGCCTGGTGTGTTCAGGAAACGGGTAATTTCTTTTCCTAAAATCTCCAGAAATTTTTGGCGGTTATAAATCCCTGCTCTTAAGGGGATTATCATATCATAATAGCTGGTTGTTCCCTCAGAAAACCAAAGAGAAGTCGTGTAGTTCTCTTGTTCATAGTCAAAAGTTTCTAAGGCTTTAGGACGAATACGTTTGATATTCCAGAGATGAAAAAATTCATGGGCAATTAATTGAATAAAGCGATTATATTTATCTTGATCTCGGAACCCGAAGCAAGGGTAAATTAAGGAACAAGAATTTTTATGCTCTAATCCTCCAAACCCCTTTGTGGCAAGATGCAGAATAAATAAGTAATGGTTATAAGGCAGTTCGCCAAACAAATTAGCTTCAGTTTCAATAATTTTTTTGGTATCTTCAACTAACTTTTTTTCTGGCAGATTTCCCTTTCCCCAAATTGTATATTGATGAGGTTTGCCTAGAACTTCAAATTCAGCAATAGAATGAATACCAATTTCAAAGGGACTATCAACTAAAGTATCAAAGTCTGAGGCCAGAAACTGATTAGATTTTCCAGGGATAGAAGGCAAAGCTGTGCTAATTTTCCAGTCAGTGTTTGGAGAGTTAATTTGAACGGTAATTGGCTGTTTTTCTAATCCTGGAATAAAGTAAAATAAAGCAGCCCCGTTAAAGTAGCCGTGAGTCTGATCAAGATGATTGGTTCTGACTGTAAGCTCATTGGCAAAGATGCGATATTGAACAATAATGCGAGAAAGACTATCTGTTGCTACCTGCCAGTGATTTTTACTCACTTTTTTGCTTGATAAAATCTGATTTTTCTGGCCAGAAATTGCTTTAAAATCTTGGATATGTCTGGCATATTCTCTCACTAAATATGATCCAGGTGTCCAAACTGGCATTTTTAAATTAAGAATAGAGTCTGACCAATTTTCAACAATTAATGTGATTTCAAATAAATGAGAGTTGGGATTTGGCATTCCCACTTGATAAATGATATTAGGGCTGGTTTTTTGTTGTTGTTGCGCTTCAAAAATTGTTGCTTTAGTCATTATTCAAAGTTGTTTGGAAAGATGATGAAGTTGTTTAAGATTAGTTAGCGAGAGAATTTGGCGAGAACTATCAATGTCGAGACAACCTTGACTTTGCAATTGTGTTAGTATCTGCTGGCAATCATCTAAAGAAACATCAGCAAAATCAGCTAACTCTTGAGGCGGAATATGAAGAATTTCCGTTCCTTTTTCTGTTGATCTACCATAGGTATCAGCTAACATAATTAAGGTTTTAATTAGCTTTACTTTTACGGGTTGCCGATGTAGTTGAAAGCGACGATATAGTTTTCTTACCCCTCTGACATTTAGTTGTAGCATCCGATGATGTAATTGAGGATCTTTGAACAACATTTGTAGGAAGCGTTGGGCTGAAATACTCAATAATTGAACATCAGAAAGCGCAATCATGTCTATGGATTTAAGAGATTCATCAAGAATCTCCATTTCTCCAAAAAAATCACCTTTGCTCAAAATTTCTAGGGTAGTTTCTTGATAAGCATAGCGAGAACGCATTTTGATCCAACCAGAAATAATGAAGTAAACTGCTTTTCCCCAGTCATTTTCTTGAACAACTTCTTCATTCTGGGTATAATTTTCTTCATCCACCACAGATAGCATCCATTCCAATGTCTCTGGATTTGCTGTATTGAATAAGGGGAATAGCTCGATAATTGCTTGAGTTTCCATTAAAGGCGTTTCAGTATGGCACTGAATAGAGGACTGAGGAACATCAATTAATTGATTCTCCCTACTATTGTATAAACTTTTATTGATTATACCGGAAACCCAAGAGATTACGTCAGTTAAATTAAACTAAATTAAACTTACGATAGAGGAAAGTGAGTAGATAGGAAGAGG
>JBCDDV010000464.1:0-3528 GCA_039180145.1 Cyanobacteria bacterium P01_G01_bin.49
AATATATATAAGAATAGAAATAGCAGTAAGAATATATAGGTTTCTTAATAAAAGAATCCCCTCGCTATCTACAAGTGGGTGATCGCTAAACAACTAAATTATTATGCTCGTCGGCAATCTCGCGCCAGCCATCAGCACATTGCTGGCAAGCATAGTCAGACACCCAACGATATAGACAATCTTGACGCGTCACGACATACTCACCTCGTCTTGGATAGACACACCAACGACATAAGCCTGGGTTGTGATTTGTCTGATTAATTTTCATCACCATCGGGGGCGATTGCTTCCGATAGAGTATGTTCGGACTCTCCAATTCTCTCTTTCAACTCATCTAAATTATTGTCGGGTACGATGTCAGCCACAAAATCAACCTGTTCTTTTAGTTCCCGACCCGCTTCGTACTGGCGAGCAAAATCATGAATGTCTTGTCTCAACTCCTCGATCGCTGCTTTTTGAACTTGCTGCAGTAACAACTGTTTTTCAAGTTCTGACTGGTTCTCCTGTGCCTGATGGATTACCTCAATGCCATCAGTACCAATATGAACCTTTGTGGCACGTCCCAAGTTAAAAGCCAAACTACCCCCAACTGCCACCAATACCGCAGTAATGCCCCAACGGGTATGCTTTGGCAGATCGTCATAATTAATCTTCATCAGCTATACCCCACCACTAACGGTAATTCGCTTACCCCCTCAGAACGCAGACGAGTAAGAGTATTTTGAAAGTCAGAGAAGTTTTTCTGACTCATCACAATACACCCAAGCGAACCATCGGCATTCTTATCAAGATGAATGCCAAAATCCGACCGCTTGCCCCCCTTATCTGTCTTCATCTCGTAGGGTGAGATCTTGTAAAAATTCCCGTCTACCCCTCGAACGTGAGCCAGATTAATTGGAGTAGTATTGACTCGTAGTTGAGTTACCAACGGACAGCGATAGGCTGGCGGGAGCATACCACCCCAATTGTGAAAACTCTCTTTGCCCTGTCCCCGACGATGAGAGCTAGTAGCTTTCCAGATATTTTGATGACCGCGATCGATATGTTCTAAGATTAGTCGTCCCTGGTCCAATCCCCGATCGCGATCAAAGTGAGAAGTAAAAACCAAAAAATAACCTTGATGTTTATTGGTCATCTCCATCACCTGGATTGGGAACGGCGACAAAACTAACCGCCACAGGCTTCACATAAACCGTAATTGTGGCATCACTGCGAGTAGGTTTGATTCCCAGAACCATATCAGGAGCTAAGATTCCATCGGGAATGTCATAGGGCATCTGTCCCGAACTAACACGCTGTTGTCCGATTTTGACTAGATTGCCATTTTGTTTGACGTAGAGATAAAAAGTGACCTCATCAGCCGAACCGTTGGGAGTAATAGCAAAGATAGACTCAACCATGATCGGGGTAGTGATGCCATTGGCAGCAAGATCGATCCTTACCTCATCATCTTCGGGGACTAGCCCATATTGGAGCATTCCTTTAACATCAATGCGTCCTGCATGATAATGATCGTCCGTATTGACCTCGCGAAAAGCAGCAAAGTCTTGATCGTCCAATACGACATTACTTTTCTCTAATCCAAACATAGTTAATTAATTAAAAAATACTTTTCTCTTTTACTGAGCTTTTTCGGTTTATCGATGCAATTTAAGTTATCTAGCTTGACGCAAATAGCATCTAGTTTTGCTTCGATTTCCTGTAGCTTTATTGCATTACCTGTCTCTATGCGACTAATTAATGTATCGAGCTTTTGATTAATCTCGGTAAGATCGACTGTGGCAGTGATGGGAATATTATTAAGTGCAGCAGCAATATCCTGTAGCAATAAATCCGTTTCGATGCCCTGGTATTGCCAAACCGTTATACTTACATCTTGGAAGTATTTAGGAGGATCGTAAATCAAATTAAACTCAAAATTAGCGACCTGTTTTAACTCGATTAAATTAACCTGATTTATAGCTACAAAATGCTGCGCTGGCGATAAATTAAACTCATCCAGTTCGTATTGTTGAGCGATAAATCCGCCAGCTACCCAATGAGATTGGGCGTTACTTGCTGCTACTTCAACCGCAATAAAATTGCTGTTGAGACTAACATCCAGGTCGAGTTTAGGTATTTGAGTTTCATTACCCAATTTGAACCTCGACAACTCGACAATTATTTCCCAATCATCGTTACCAGTGGGATTGATTTGTCCGTTAGTAGGCACTTTGCATAAGTCGATCTAACTGTTGTTCGGTGCGATCGATGTAGCTATCCATCTGGGACGTGCCGATATATGCTTCCATAAATTCCAACACGTCCTCCTGACAGCCATCATCCTCAACCAAAGCTTTGAAAAACTGCTTTTGCTGAAAATGAGCTTCCATCAATCGATTCATTTCCGCCTTATCCTCGATCACATCTACGGGCGGAACGTAGATGTTAGCAACCGCCCTTTGTAGAATCATCTATTTAACTAGCTAACGCTAAACGTACCGAGAGTAGTCGTAGCAGTGTAGGGAGTACCATCGCTCTCGGTCTTGAATAGTTCGGGTTCGTAACTAATAGACTTAGGAAGCTGCGTGCCTGTACCAGCTTCGAGCTTGGTTTTTACATCGCGGTATACGTCCAACTCATCCGCATCGGTGATGGCAGTTCCTGCTGTACCAGTCTTAGCATCGTCAGCACTAGCCACCCGACCAAAGGGAAAGCTAAATGTACGAGCGTACTTATAGGGATATTTTTCACCCGTAATCTGAGAGACTTTCTCAGGCTGTGCCGAACTAGAGGAAGCATCGTAGGCAGCTTTGATTAATGCGGGGTAGAAACTGGGGTTAGAGACTTCACCACCCTCAATTTTGTAGATACCCAAGTTAGCTTCAGTAGCCGCTGCTCGATCGGATAAACCTTTAAGAGAATAGGCACTCATAGAAGTAACATAGCGTTGATCGGCAGTAGTGCCAGATGGAGTCAATGCAAAAGGAATCAAAGCTACAGAGTATAGTTGACGCGCTTCGGGGTCGATTTTGTTATCCTGGGTAACTTTGGTTGTACCGATCAGGTAATCGTGAAACTTGGCGAGCTTGCCCGAACCTGTTGGCGCGCCACCATTTGCGCGCAGTTGCTCGAATAATTTGCTAAATCTTTGTTTTCTTCTCATCTTTGTTTTAGATTGTTAAAAATAGTTATTGCTCTAACTCCTTTGTAGCCGAGCTTTTAGGCGTATCTGGGCTATACGGAGAAGTTAACTATTCCGCATTTAGAACCAAAGATTTTTTAAGTAGTTAAATCAAGCCCATTCCAAAGCATTGATGTAAGTTTTACTGCGATCAACCAAGATGACGCGGTACTGCAACTTACTGACCGTCAGGACGGCATACTGAAAGCGACAGTTAGCCGTCGGACGCCAGCGTTGTTTCTTTTGGGTCTTTCCAGTAGCGACGGCGGCGATCGTCGGTATAGCTCGTACCAATCAACTCATCGGACACCTCAGAAAAAAAGGCATTACCAAAGTCGACGCGACCTTCAGGATCTTGCTCGACC
>JBCDDV010000465.1:0-3525 GCA_039180145.1 Cyanobacteria bacterium P01_G01_bin.49
AGAACTGTTCGCACCCGGAAATCGCCACCTGGCTACGTTTGAGATTATTCACGAGCGCGTTGATTGTTTAAATAATGTTGAAAATCAGATGATATCTAAGACTAAATTTGAAATCAATATTAGAATTGCCTAATAATAACTTTAACGGGAAATTAATTATCTGTAAATTTCAAGAAATAAGATTTTGTCAGAACTTTATTGCTGTTTAAAATTTGTTTATATTCATCTATTACGTTTTCAAAATAACTTTAGATAAGGACAGTATTGACTTTTGTTCATAAACTTGCTTAGACTATTAACGAATAAAATTGTTATTTTTTAATTAATACCTCAACTAGCCTGTAAACATGGAAAAGTTGTACGAAGGAAAAGCCAAAATCCTCTATCCAACCAATGATCCTGAGATGTTACTGACGCAATTCAAAGATGATGCAACGGCTTTTAATGCCCAAAAACGAGGAACAATTCTAGGAAAAGGAGAAATTAACTGTAAAATTTCATCAGCCCTATTCCAATGGTTAGAATCTGAGGGAATAGAAACCCATTTCATTGAACAACCTACTCCCAATCAAATGTTGGTAAAACGGGTAGAAATTATTCCGATTGAAGTCGTGATTAGAAATATTGCAGCAGGGAGTCTCTGTCGGCAAACTGGGTTAAAAGAAGGTCAAAAATTGCCTTTTCCCCTAGTAGAATATTACTTAAAAAACGATCAATTAGGGGACCCCTTACTGACTTGCGATCGCATCTTAATCTTAAACTTAGTAACCCCTGACCAACTCGAAGAACTGAAAACATTAGCTTTAAGCATCAATCAGAAGTTACAAGAATTTTTCGAGGGTTGTCAGATAACTTTAGTCGATTTTAAGCTCGAATTTGGCATTGATAGTCAAAAGAATCTTTTACTATCGGACGAAATCAGTCCCGACACTTGCCGACTTTGGGATCAAAGGGAAACAGATACTCAAGCCAAAGTTCTTGATAAAGATCGATTTCGTAGAGATTTGGGGCAAGTTGAAGCCGCTTATCAACAAGTCCAGCAGCGTGTTTTAGACAGATTATCTACGAAAAAAAACTAAAAAAAACAGGAACATTGTAGGATTGTCATAGTCAAAATTTTAGACAACAAAGTTCGGCTCTTGGCTATGATAAATCAATAATAAGCAACGGATAACATTAACAACGCTATAGCTTGATTGGGTGTGTGGACGTGTCAAACGAGATTAAAAAATTACATTTCTTTCCCTTATTTGGGATTTTTCTAGCCACAGCAGCCATTTTGATGGCAGATAAATCTGTTAGTGGACAAAACGCGCCGCCAGTGGTGGGTTTGAGTGAAACAGAAACATTAACTGACTTTTCCGGTCTCATTACTGAGACATCTGGACAATCAGACCACGATGACCAATTGATTGAACCCTTTCCCAAAGTTTCCGCTCTAAAAGAAACCACTGAAATTGCTCCTTCAACCTCAGTCTCTATCCCTGAGTTTGATCTCTCCCCAGACTTTGAAGAACCTAAAGTTTCTACGTTAAAAAAAATCATTGCAGCCGAATCAACCCCTGCTACTTCTCCCGAATCTGATATTTCCCAAGAACCTGTAGAAGTAGAAGAACCCGTAGAAGTTGAGGAAACTACCCCAGAACCGCCCGTCGTACCACCGCCTTCTGGCATTCCCCAACCTGATGCTTCACCAGGAGAGATTCCCACCCCCGAAACGCCTCCTATCCCCCCTGACGAAATCCCTTCTCCTCCAGAACCAGAAGAAGGAGCAGAAACTACTGAAGAAGAACCCAGAGTCTTAGTGGTTGAAGTATTGGTAGAAGGAGTCAACGAAGAATTAAAAGATTTAGTTTATAACACAGTTCAAACAAGACCAGGACGCACTGCCACCCGTGATCAATTGCAACAGGATGTCAATGCGATTTACGCGACAGGGTTTTTTGCCAATGTCAAAGTAACACCAGCCGATACCCCTTTAGGCGTTCAGATTACCTATGCAGTAGAAGCTAACCCTATTTTAGAAGATGTCGTTGTCAGTACCGTTCCTGATGTTGAAAGTCAACGCGCTTTACCTCCTGAAGTCGTTCAAGAAATTTTTGGCGAACAATACGGCAAAATTCTTAATCTACGAGACTTGCAAGAAGGAATTCAGGAACTCAACGAATGGTACGCCGAAAATGGTTTTGATCTTGCTCAAGTAGTGGGTTCCCCTGAAGTCAGCGATGATGGTGTTGTCAACTTGATTATCGCTGAAGGGGTGATTGAAGATGTACAAGTCCGCTTTTTCGATGCAGAAGATGAACCCGTTGACGGTAGAACTCGTAATTTTATTGTCACCCGTGAAATGAAACTCGAACCAGGAAATGTCTTTAACCGAAACACAGCCCAACAGGACTTACAGCGAATTTTCGGACTGGGGTTATTTGAAGATGTGCGAATTTCCTTTAGTCCAGGGGATGACGCTAGAGAAGTTATTGTTAACGTTGATGTTGTCGAAGGAAACACTGGATCACTCGCTGCTGGGGCTGGTATTAGTTCCACCAGTGGACTCTTTGGTACCGTGAGTTATCAAGAACAAAACTTAGGGGGAAATAATCAAACTCTTGGGGGTGAAGTCCAAATTGGGGAAAGAGAATTACTCTTTGATGTTAGTTTTACTGATCCTTGGATTGCCGGTGATCCCTATCGTACCGCCTATACAGTCAACGGATTCCGTCGCCAGACGATTTCTTTAGTATTCGATGGAGATGACTCTTCAATTAGAACCCTTAACGAGTTTGATAGTCCCAGGGTTGTGCGCACAGGTGGTGGCGTTTCTTTTGCTCGTCCTTTAGCCCCAGATCCTTTTACCAAACCAGATTGGCGGTTGACCGCAGGGGTTAATTTTCAACGGGTTGAGATTCAAAATGCTGACGGAGACATTGCTCCCCTTTCTGCTCCCCTCAACGGTTTTCCAGAACAGCCTTTGGCTTTTAGTGATTCGGGAAGAGATGACTTATTAACCTTAACCTTTGCAGCGGCCCAAGATTTTCGTGATAATCCCTTACGTCCCACCAGTGGTTATGTGCTTCGTTTGGGCGTTGAACAAACGCTTCCGGTAGGATCGGGAAGTGTTCTCTTCACTCGTCTAAGAGGTAATTACAGTTACTACATTCCGGTAGATTTTATTGATTTAGGCTTTATTGAAGAAGATCAGCCCAAACCACAGGCATTAGCGTTTAACGTACAAGCAGGAACGGTTTTTGAAGATTTGCCCCCTTATGAGGCTTTCGTGGTCGGAGGCAGCAACTCTGTACGAGGTTACGATGAAGGGGAAGTAGGCAGCGGACGCAGCTACTTCCAAGCGACGGCCGAGTATCGTTTTCCGATTATTCCAGCAGTAGGCGCCGCCATCTTTTTTGATTATGGGACGACCATCAAGTCTCAACGCTCAGTTCGCGGAATTCCTGGGGTGGTAAGGGGTTTGCCTAGTGACGGCTATGGTTATGGTATTGGCGTGAGAATTCAATCCCCTGTGGGGCC
>JBCDDV010000466.1:0-3515 GCA_039180145.1 Cyanobacteria bacterium P01_G01_bin.49
CAGCCAGTAACCTCGTAAAAAAGGCCCTAAATTGGCTGTAACCGCAGTCCCCGGAAGTAATCGAATATCATCGGGGTTGCACCATTCAATATCGTCTACTCGATTTACCACCATCCCCAACATTTGGCGTTGGCTGTTCGCTGAACCAGATGAGGCCGAAACCGATTGTAAAACAATCGCTCGATAAACGGGATTGACTTGAGGCTGTTGATGCCAGGGAGTTAGTCCCAGTAAAGCAGCTAGATCAATCATCCAGAGGATTTCTCCTCGCCAGTTGTATACTCCCATCACCCAAGCAGGCATCTGGGGAATCGGAACAATTTGATTTAAAGAAACTGTCAAAACTTCTGTGAGTTGGGACACAGGTAATAACAGGGTGGTATCAGGAACAAGATAAAATCGCAGGAATTGTTCTAACTGGTTGTTTTCATTAAAAACCCGTTGTCGATGTCCCTGCATTTCTAGGGTGGATTTTGGGGTAGTTGATTCCGGGAATCCCTTAAAAACCAAAGTCGCATACTCCTTTTGACATAATAATTATACAATTAGCTGTTTGATGGTGCTTACAAAAGTATCTTGATCAATTGGCTTGGGTATGTAAGCATCTGCCCCTTGTCTTTTGCCCCAAAACTTATCCATATCAGTATCTTTAGTTGAGCAGATGATGATGGGAATTTTATTAGTTCGTTCGTCTGCTTTAAGTTCCCGACAGATTTCAAAGCCGCTACGACCTGGTAAAACCACGTCGAGAACAATCAGATCGGGAAGAACACCACTAAGTTTTTCTAGAGCTTCTTCGCCACTAGTAGCGATCACCACACCTAGACCAGCTTGTTTTAAATATTGGGTTATGATTTCTCTTTCTGTTGAAGAGTCTTCGACAACAAGTGCCATTCCCATAGTTTTTTACCTCAATCAGCCAAATATTTAGTCTTTCAGTTTATTATCTATACTATTAGACTTCCCCGAAATGTCAGGAAACTAACAAAATTTTTGCACTTCATGTAGACAATTCACAAATGGGAAGCCCTAAGATAGAGCGACTTAGGCGGAATTTTCTTGTTTAAGATATTTACGAATGGTACTCAATACCAATTCAGGATTAACTGGTTTACTCATAAAGTCGGTTGAGCCAACCATTTTTGCCCTGACACGATCTACGATACCGTCATTTCCCGTCAAAATAATAATTGGTGTATTGCGGAAGAAAGATAGTTTACGCAATTGTCCACAAATTTCATAACCGTTGGCATTGGGCATCACTAAATCTAAAAAGATCACTGCTGGTTTACGGGCTAAGAGCATAGCAATTGATCTTAACGGATCATTAATGCCTAAAAATTGATAATTAGCTTCAGTAAGGATTTTTTGCATAGTTTGACACATTAGGGGACTGTCATCGACACAAGCAATCAGAGGGCCAACGGATGTTTCTGTTGTGGGATCAGATTTGATGGCAGGGGGTGAGACAGGGGGTGATAAATCATTAATTTTGATCAATTCCACTAATCCCATCTGAATATAGGGAAGCAGGGAACTGGTAACAGTAACAACATCTCGCTTCATGCGAACTGATAAATCTCGCAGGGTTTGACTGCCATCTAAGAGTTGCTTCAAGGTTTGATAAACTTGGGGAGAAGTCTTCTCCTGTAGTTGTTCGGCTTGTCGAATGATAGGGGCTGAATTGGGAGAGCGATCAGCAACTTTAGCACTTTGCCAGGCTTGCCAATGCTTTTGTGCTTCGTTGATCAGTTGATCGGCATCTATCAAGACTAATCGTGTTGATAATAGTCTATCTTGTCGTAACTCACAAGTAACTTCTACGGTGTGAGTGATGTCAAACAGCACTTCAATAATGACAGAACGAATCATTCTGGCTGCTTGTTCACGACTAATTTTTTGTTGTTCTACCCATAAACAAAGGAGTTGATATTCCCAACAGAGACGAAAATCTGGATTGCCAAGACTGGCAATATCAAGTTGTAGAGAAGATAACTGAGAAGCTATTTGCGGCAAATATAAGGCAATATGCCTTCTCCATCGTCTAACGGGATGAGAACCGCCTGTGGCGTACATAATACGTCCTAGGTAGAGATAGAAAAACCATTGTTCTCCTTTACCATTTGTTAGTACTAGTTGACCACTAAATCTTGGTTGTTTGAGTGTGTCAAAAAATCCAGCTTGTTTGGATGCAGTAAATTCATTGATAGAAATGGGATTTTGAGTAGTCATCATTGCATAATTCGGTAGTGTGACCAATCTCAGGATTACAGTCATAGGATGCCCGTAATTTTGAGAAAAATAACATTGCCAGAGATTTAGATACAAATTAAAGTATCAAAAATAAGTGTAAGCTGTATCTTGTTCTGGGAAAAATCAATCAAGAGTACATTTCACACTGACTTTTTATTAAAAATTTTGTTCTCTTAGAGTGAATATAATATAGCTCAACAAATTGATAAATATAAAGAGTGAGATCGCTCAACAATCGAAATAAAAACAATTATTAAAATTAAATGACCCTTAACTGTATTATGGGGTGAGCGATGCCCACCCTAGTAACTGGTTAAGATTGAACAAACGCGGTAGTTAAACTATCCTGAGCTAAGAAGTGATCGAGTTCGACTGCTCTTTCCTCTGTTTCTAGCAAGATTTTTTCGTAAAGATAACGAGTAGCGCGATCGCCAATGCTTTCCGCTTGGGCAGCTTGACGACGTAAGATCTCAATAATCGATTGTTCTGCCTCTAAGTCATGTTCAATCATTTGACGAGCATTAAATACTCCGTCTAATTCGGGGCTGAAACAGCATAATTCTGCCAGCTTACCAAAACTAGCCGCAGGAATGCCACCGATGCCATTTAGGCGTTCTCCGAGTTCATGAACGTGATCTTGGGTTTCACCATAACTTTCTTCAAACAATTCGTGTAAGGGATGGAATTGAGAACCTTTAACAACAAAATGATGTTTTTGATATTGCAAATATAGAGCTTGGAAACTGGCTAAAGCAATGTTTAATCCATCACAGATGGGAATGAGTAATTTTCGTTCTAACCCAATTGGGTTATCGAGAACTTCTCCAAAGGAATGTAACAGGGTTTGACTCATGGGTTTTTCTTCGCTAACAAAAAAAGACCAACAGTTATGGGGAAATTTGAGAATTTCGGGTGAATTCTGCTTAATTTCCGTTGTTGCTATTGGGACATTAACCGACAAAAACAATCTGTCTGTTGTCATATTCATAGCAAATCCCTTTTTGAGAATTCTTAGCAGTTGGGTCAGTTATAATTAATTAAATTAATCACTAATGTACTCAAATTTCTGAAGTTAGAACTACCAATATCTAACCACGACTTAATTTTATTTTAAGGGTAAGGGGGTCGATTATTTAAGCACTCAGGGTCTAGTATTAACGGGCAAGGGTAATTATATTTATGAACTCAAACTTGGCCGAACATTGAAGTAATTCGGGGTTCTGCCTCCGCTTACGAAGACGCTTGGGTCGCACCGCAAATGC
>JBCDDV010000467.1:0-3513 GCA_039180145.1 Cyanobacteria bacterium P01_G01_bin.49
ACCCCCCAGCCCCCCTATCAGGGGGGAAGGTCGGAAGGGGGGTTTCTCTTGGGGGGACGTGGGGGGTGGAACGCGCTCCAAGATAGCCTTTGAGCTTAACCCGAACTCACGTTAACTATTAATTTCTCCTATGGCAAAGCACAGGCTTTTAGCCTCCCCTCCTACACTCCTAAACTTCTATACTCCTTTAGGTTCGACTTATTCCTTAACCCGAACTGACGTTATCTAGAACGTGACCAGAAGAGGAGCAATTCGGTTAATTTCTCCATCATAATTGGTTTACTGAGATAGTCGTCCATTCCGGCGGATAGACATTTATCTTTATCTTCAGCCAGAGCATTGGCTGTTACACCAACAACAATTGTATGGTGTTGTTCTCCTTCCCGTTGCCGCAGTTGGCGAGTCGCTTCATAACCGTCTAAAACAGGCATTTGACAATCCATCAAGACGATATCAAATGAGTTATCCTTGGCTAATTTATCTAGAGCCTGCTGACCATTGGCAACCCAATCAACGCTACAACCGAAAGAATTTAACATCAGACTTAGTACATCTCGGTTATCAGGATAATCTTCGGCAATTAATATTTTCAAGTTGGTCAACAGATTCCCCTGTTTCTAGTACGCACGTCAGATGAGGTTTGAGTTGCTCTGCCAAATCTGGTAGCATTTCTTCAATAGATTTTCCCAGATGATCTTCAACAGCAACACCATTATTATCAGCAAAAGTCTGGTTAATGCGAATAAATTGGAAGTTCTCATCCAACAACCCAAGTCCAACTGGACTGGCTGCATACAGATTTTCTAGGGTTGCGTTTACTTGCTGTAGTCGCTTTTGAGTCCGTTTCAACTCATTAATATTGACGAAGGTCAGCACAACGCCATCGCAATCATTGTCGTCGCTCAAGTCGGGATTCACTCGCATCAGTAAATGCTTACCAGACGGGGTTAGGGTTACTTCCTTTTCTATAGATTGTTTGTGATCAGCAACCGATTGAGTAATCTCCAGAAAATTAGGACAGTTTAATTGGTTGGTTAGGTCTGCTAGAGGACGACCAATATCGGTAGGTTTAATATTAATGGTTTGAGTCACTGCTGGGGTAAATTTACGAATATTTAAGTCGCGGTCAAGAAAAACCACACCGAGATTGGTGCTACGCAACAAGTTGTCGATATCGTTGTTAAGTTGAGTTAGCTCTTCTATTTTGGACTGATACTCAGCATTGACGGTATATAATTCTTCGTTAACTGATTGAAGTTCCTCATTGGTGCTTTGCAGTTCCTCATTAGAAGCTAGTAACTCTTCGTTGGTTGCTTGTTGCTCTTCGTTGGTAGTTTCGAGTTCTTCTATGGTGATTTGCAGATTTTCTCTGGTCTGCTGAAGTTCATACTCTAATTCAGTGATTTGTTGCGCGGTTTCTCCACCAGCATCGAACCTCAAACCTACACTAGCAGAATCAGACAACTCAGCTACGGATGCTTGCTTAATCTCTAGAACAATAACCAGATAAGGATCGGTTGCCACCGGATTGCTCTGCTCCAAGCCAACTCGCAAATTCACAACTTGACTTTGATTATTCCGCTCAATTTTGATCCCTGAATATAGCACTGTCTCCTTATCTCGTTTGGCGCGGTGGAGAGCCGTACTCAAGGGCAACCGTAACGTCGGATGAATAATTTCAGTAACGTCTAATACTGCCTCTCCAATAGGAAACTCCAAGAGTTGAGCCGTATTATAAAATACTCGTAATAGTCGATTGTCTAGGTTAATCAATAGACAAGTCATCTGTCGTTCAGCCAGGCAATATTTAAAGATTTCTCCGATGATGCGGTTGGTCTGATCTTGACGAGATTTGTTGCGACCATGGGAGGTGATCGGTGTAATAATTGACTGGCGAGTCAGTGGGAAAGTAGAAAAGTTTGTGTCTCGCTGCTTACTAAAAATTTTCCATTTGGTTTGTAAAGGATTAAACTCTGGCGCAAGAGATCCCAAAGTTTCAGAGCTTCCTAAAAATAAAACGCCATTGGGAGCCAGGGCAAAATGTAATAACCTCAATACTTGTTGTTGGAGTTGTGGCTGCATATAAATTAATACATTACGGCAGCTAACCAAATTAATTTTTGAAAATCCGGCATTTTTCGTGAGATCATGGGGGGCAATAATCAGCATTTCTCTTAGCGATCGCTTGACCCTGTAATGACCATTCTCCTTACTGAAATAACGTTCTAGCCGTTCTGCTGAAATACTATTAGCGACGTGTTCAGGATAAACACCTTGAGCAGCAATTTCTAAAGCATTACTATCTAAGTCAGTGGCAAAGATTTTGGCTTGGACTTGTCTTTCTGATTTGCGTAAAGCTTCATCGACTAATATAGCCATGGAATAGGCTTCTTCACCAGTGGCGCAGGCTGAAACCCAAATTCGTAATTGTTGATTATCTTCTAAGGCTTCTACTAAATTCGGTAAGACTTCATTGGCTAAAAATTCCCAGGCAGGTTGATCCCGAAAAAAAGCAGTTGCTCCAATTAATAAGTCTTGACGAAGTTGCTTTTGTTCTTCTGGGGAGTGCTTTAGTAAACGTGTGTAATGATCCAAGTTGCTTTGGCGGGTTAGAGCACAACGATGATGTATGCGGCGACTCAGGGTACTAACTTTGTAGTGGGAGAAATCGATATCTTCTTGTTCGACTAAAATATTTAAAATATGTTCAAGTTTTTTCGGATCAATTAAACTAGCATCTTCGGCAGTGGATTCAGGAAAATTTTCTGAAAAGCGAATTAATTCAAAGACTGTTTTGGCTAAATCTTCTGGCGATAAGACTTCATCAACCAGTCCCGAAGGAATGGCGTTGGTTGGCATACTGGTAAATTGAGCCGTTTCAGGGGATTGTACTAAGGCAATTCCTCCCGCCCGACTGACGGCTTGTAGTCCTTTAGTGCCGTCTTTACCTGTTCCTGACAGCAAAATTGCAATGATTCTTTCTCCCCAACCGCTAACCAGAGAAGTAAAAAAACGATTAATGGGATAGTCAAAAGAATCAGATTTATCGGTTAAATGTAACCGCCGTTCTTCGATCACCAAACTTTTGCGAGAGGGAAGAACATAGACGTAACCTGGTTCTAGTAGTATCTGATCTTGTGCTTCTTGCACTGTCATCACCGTTTGCCGTTGTAGAATTTCACTCATCATGCTTTTATGATTGGGTGATAAATGCTGAACGACGACAAAAGCTGCATTGGGATTGTCGGGAACATTAGCAAAAAATAATTCTAGAGCTTGCACTCCTCCGGCTGAAGCTCCAATCCCAACAATAAAGAATTCTGCATTTCTGACTGGAGTTGTCTGGTCTACCATTATTTTTTTGATGAGAACTGATTTTATTTAAGATATATATTGATTAACTCGCTTTTTAACGTAGCGAACTTGCTGAAGCTTGACCTCTTCCTACTGAGGTAAACTTCACCTCTTCCTACTGATACCAAATCCGCTTAAGTAACCCCAGATATGAGCTAA
>JBCDDV010000468.1:0-3504 GCA_039180145.1 Cyanobacteria bacterium P01_G01_bin.49
AATCACAGGCGTTTTACCTGCTCGCCATTGCTGGGGTTTGATTAAAAGCACATCAAATTCTCGTTGACGACTCTCATCTGTTAATTTTAAAGTCTGTGTTGGTGCAACGCCATAACTTCCAGGTTGACGAATATCAGGAAGGTTAGCAAAATTAGGACTCATGTTTTGTTGTGCAGCTTGAGACGATAAGTGCTTCATTTCTGCCACAACGTCAGTAGTTGCTCGTTCTAACAACTCAAGATAAGCTGCGACTTGAAAAATATTTTCCAAATTAAATTGCATGTTTACGGCAAGATGACGTAAAAAATTGAGTAAGGTTAGTCCTTCTTTTTTATCAAAAGCCGCTTGTACCATGGCACCTCGTAAGGCATATTTACCATTTCTTCCCCCTTGTATTGCAATTAAATTGCCCATTTGGGTTAAAACTTCTTCTCCCATTGGACTATTTAGAAAGCGAGAAAGTTGTACGGGATCAATCTCTGCTTGTTTCAGTAAAGCTTCTCTAAATGCTTGTTTTTGTCCTTCATTTACGCCTGCCAAATTCATATAATAGGCTAATTCTTGATTAACAACGCCTTCTTGAGCAAAAGTTTCCAAAGACTCAATCTTTAACGATAAACTAAGAGGACTGTAAACGAAGTATAGTCGTTGGTCAGCAGCAGCAGGCAATGCTGTTAGGATAGCAGCTAAGGTTCCAACGGTCACATTTCTCAGGACTTTGGCCAGAGAACGCTGATGAAAAAACAAAGAGGCAATCATGTTGTGTTTGAAGATGCGATCGCTGTTAAACCATGTGCTACCTACTATAACAATATTAGTGTTTAAGCAGAGGTCAAGGAAGAAAAAAGTAAGTCCTAACTTCACTGTGCCGAAAATTTGATAAATTAACAGCAAAAATTAAAATTACCTTGGACAAATGGGAAGAGATCAGCTACATTAATCCGTAAATAAAGTTTTTATACACACACGCCCATGCACTGACTATCTTTTAGTCAGGCCAATTATCCTATGAAATATATAACTTGGCTGCTATTCACCAGTTTCCTATTGGTTAATCCAACGGAAACTGCTTGGGGACTTAGTGGAACCTTTTCATCTACTCCTTCACAACCTCATAATCTCATAGACGCATTAATTCTTCCTGGGGTTCCTGAACTAAACTATAGTAAAACAAAATTATCGAATGCTACCCTAACGACAGAAGAAACTGCCCGTAGACTTGCTCAAGAAGTTTCCATCCAAATCGCTAATGACATCGCTTATGGATTAATCATTGCTCATGAGCAAGAGCAGATAAGATACGGGACCAGAATGTACCGACAAGTACAAACTGCCATCAATTTATTGAGACGAGGTGCTGGACTAGACGGAGCATCTCGCCGCTCTGGAGTCTCTCGCCCTGTCCTTGATCAATTAATGAAATGGGGCCAACAACGTCCAGGAGCATCTCTGTACCATATTGAATGAATCAACTCTCTCAATTTTTGTAAGACAAATAATAAGCAAATACTGACACCATATGTGTCTGAAAAAGGGGTTAGAGGTTATGGGTTAGGGAAATTTAATAACCTTACCCCGATTACCCAATATTGGTTTAGATGTGTATCCACTCTCCAGTGATACTCTTGAATTCAAATGTACCCACTTCTTCTCGGTAGGTGTGTTTGATGTCTTGTAACATACTAATGGCCATTTTCTCTCCGAGCAGATTACCACCCGTTTCAATAGTCGTTCCAGGGCAACCAGATGTGGTGCCATCGGTACGCCAGTGCATACCAGCCCCATCACGGAATAGGGTAATATTAGCAATTAACTTGTTGAGTTCACCATGAATGGTCAAGGTGACTGGTTTATTAGTGTTGGGATCACGCTCAATAAAGCTCTCTAAGGCCTGTCCGTCTGCTCTCGGCACTTGGGGGCTAACAATCTCTTCATCAGCAAAAAAGGCCTTAGCAATGGTTGCTCCTGCGGCAATGAATACGGAGTGTCCACCTGGATAAGAAGGATGAGTGGGGGAGCCTTCTGGGAATCCCATCGGTAGCAACCAAGTTCCCTCTTTGTCGTCTCTGGAAAACTGGGTATTCTGCTGTTTATTATGTTCCAGAATTCGTTTAAGCACAGTTGTTTTCTTCAAAATTTCTGCTCCTTGACCAAACAACTCATTGAAAAGATCATCAGATGGTTGGCCTAAGCTTCCCCGTCGGAATAGTTCAAGACGTTGAGCGTACACTTCTGGTCGCAGTCGTCGATGAACGCACCATTTTTGGAACCAAGCATGCTTTAGCCCGTAAACCCCAACCAAACCACTCTGGATGGTGATATCTGGGCCGCCAAGACTTCCAAAGGCACCAGAAGTCGTAATCGAGCCATTAGCATAAGGATTAGCAGCAGACATGGCAGCCTGTTGCCCTAACAGAATAATAGTCGCCCAGAGACTAGACTGATGAGGAAAATCAACATGAACCCACTGACCAGCATCCCGCAGGGTGATAATGTAACGAGTTCCGTCAAAGATATCAGAACCAGTCGGATCAAGATCGCCATTATTGACTTGTTTCCAAGTCTCTAAATCCGTCATGTAATCAAGACCTTCCCTGGGATAAAGGGATAATTGGCGAATCGGTTGATTACCAAACTGAAAATCTTGTAAAAGGAACTGAGAAACATGGGGCCCTACATCACAGCCTTTGTAGGGGCCGCGAAAAATGTTTTGTGGTGTACATTCAAAACCAAATTGCTCCTTAAACCCAAGATGATTGAGATCGCTGCAAGCTTCCTTGATGAGAGAGCTAGTTTTGTATTGGTCAAATCGTACATCCCGACACAAAGCCATCCAATAACGTTCTACCATATCAATAGCTGTATTGCGATCGCCAAATGCAGGGGCTATTGCCATACGCGCCCCATTAGAGTCATTACCGATTAGCTGGAATGAGTAGGCATTCAGGGGATTAGCAAGTAGGCGTTTACCCCCACCAAGAATGACTTTATTGAAAGCGTCTTGGGTACCTGCATTGATGGCACAAAGTAGGGAGTTAAAAGACTCTTTATCCACCAAACCATTTTCGTTGTGCTTCAATCCTTTAGTAAAGGAAGCAAATCCTAAGCGGTTGGGGCCTTGAAACCGTTGTTCATCTCCATTCGTCGGGGGAGGGGTAGTATCGAAAGCATCAAATGCCCTGTCGCATACTTTATTGCGAACTTCCTTGGCATCTTTCCGGCGACCATCAAAATCCTGTTGACTCACGATGAAATCTCCTATGTGGGTGCTAGATTTTAGGACTCAAACAATGCAAATTGCTTTATCTATGCAATAGCGTTGCTATTTTGTTGATCAGGGATTCAGATTGCACCGATGCAATTCCGCAAAGTTGTCAAGAATGTCCATAATATAATAAATAGTTCAACTCACACACTTAAGCTAAAGAGATGGACAGTTCTGAAAAACCAAGTCTTAACGAGCATTTATACTTGGTCGAAAATTCGCTAGAGATGGAAACTTAT
>JBCDDV010000469.1:0-3497 GCA_039180145.1 Cyanobacteria bacterium P01_G01_bin.49
ATCAGAGTAAAGATGGAACGAAGATTCCTATGTTTATTACTCACAAAAAAGGGTTACAGCTTAATGGCAATAACCCAACATATCTTTATGGGTACGGTGGGTTTAATATATCTTTGACTCCAAACTTTTCTGTTAGTAATTTAGTTTGGATGGAAATGGGAGGCGTTTATGCCGTTCCCAATTTACGAGGAGGAGGAGAATACGGAGAAGCCTGGCATCAAGCAGGAATGAAGAGTCAGAAACAAACTGTCTTTGACGATTTCATTTCAGCCGCAGAATGGTTAATCAAAAATAACTATACCTCACCCCAAAAGTTAGCTATTGGAGGAGGTAGTAACGGAGGATTATTAGTAGGTGCTTGTATAACCCAAAAACCTGATTTATTTGCGGCTGCCTTGCCTGCGGTGGGAGTAATGGATATGCTACGTTTTCATCAATTTACCATTGGTTGGGCGTGGTGTGCTGAGTACGGAAGTTCCGAAAATGAAGAAGATTTCAAGACACTTTATGCCTATTCTCCCCTACATAATTTAAAGCCAGGAACAACTTATCCTGCTACCATGATTACAACCGCAGATCATGATGATCGAGTCGTTCCTGCTCATAGTTTCAAGTTTGCTGCTGCCTTACAAAATGATCATGTTGGAGAGAACCCTGTTTTAATTCGTATTGAAACAAAAGCAGGTCATGGGGCAGGAAAACCCACCACAAAGATTATCGAAGAAATTGCAGATAAATGGGTATTTTTAGTCGATAATTTGCAGGTGAATTATTAATTAATTGGATCACTTAAGCTTTTTTGCTCTCAGACATCTTTAGCACTTCAAAATCTGATTCATCTAAAGATAATAACAGAGGTTTTTGATTAGCCTTAAGAGAATGATTTTTTATCTTGACTATCCAACGTAGATTGTGTCTGCTTTCCTTCGCTTCGACGACCCCTTCAAGACCGATAGCATATACTGGACAACGAACCCGAATTGACAACCCTGGTTTAATCATTTATTTTAAGCTGGCTTTTAGAACTTTCTAATTGTTGCCAAAAGAAGCATATTTCTTGATAAACTTTCTCAAAAAATATCTTGATGTGAGCAGCTAAACTAGAGATATATTGAACTCTTGTGGCGAATTCTCGGAGATTATCATTAAAGACTAGAATTTCTTGCTTAAATTCACCATAGCTGTGGCTTTTAGGACAAAGGAACTCAAATTGATTCATCCCTCACCGCTTCTTTCTGACAACTTAACCAAAGCCTAACCTTTTTCTAGATTAAATTTAAGCGTATTTTCACTTAAGCAGAAACTATTTTTTGATTGAATTTACCCGTATTTCCACTTAAGTAACCTGGGTTCGGAATCAAAAATCTTAGTGTATGGTTTAGGGAACAGGGAGTAGGGAACTTTTTAACAAAGATTAAGTTAACAGTTGATCGAGAATTCCAATCAACAATCAACAATTAACGATCAACAATGAACTTAACCAATTTCTGAATCAAAGTGTTTATTTTAATGCCATGGATTTTGTTAAAGTTTTTTTGGCTTCTTGTACCTGAAATTCTTTTAACTGTTGTTCAATTTCATCCCGAACAATTTGACGATATTCGAGAAAATGCTCATTGTGGGCGCAAACCGTTAGATAGTGTTCCCAAACAGGCGAATTATGTCTGACAATATTCAAAAAATGGTGCCAGAATTTCCAACGAGTGTGACGTTTAAAGCCTTGTCGCCAAACCACAGTAGCCAAAGCCCGTAAATCAATTAAACTAGGGAACTTAAAAGGGGGATGACATTGCGGGGCCCCTAATTTGAGAAAACAGCGATAGGTGCGATCCAAAAAGTTTTCGGCATCATATAATGTCCAAAAGGCTTCAATGTATTCTGCTGCAATTTCTTCGATAGGACGAGTGGGAACAAAATTCATTAAGGTACTTTGATTAATATCTTGTTTGGTATCAACCCGCAGTCGGTCTTCTTTCTCCAAACGATGCCATAAAGCCGTGTGGGGAAGGGCTTGTAACATGCCAAACATAGCAGTGGGAATGGCTGCCTCTTCTACGAAACGAATAATACGGGAGGCTGCCCCGGTTTTTTCCCCATCAAAGCCAATAATAAACCCGGCCATGGGACGCAAACCCGCACGAATTAGGGTATCAATCGTATCTGTTAAAGAGTCACGGGTATTTTGGAACTTTTTCGTCAGTTTGAGACTTTCTTCATCAGGAGTTTCAACGCCTAAAAAGACTGCATCAAAATTGGACTGTACCATCAATTCCATCAGTTCAGCATCTTGGGCCAAATCAACGGAAGCCTCTGTATTAAAGCGAAAAGGATACTGATGTTCAGCTTGCCAAATTTTTAATTCCTTGAGTAACAATTTGACATTGCGTTTATTGCCAATAAAGTTATCATCTACCATAAATACGCCCCGTCGCCACCCCAAGTCGTAGAGATAGTCCAACTCTTTTAATAGTTGGGCAGGGGTTTTGGTTCGAGGTTTACGACCATAAAGAACAATAATGTCACAAAATTCGCATTGGAAAGGACATCCCCGCGAAAATTGCACTGACATCGAGTCATATGCATCTAATTCTAATAAATCGTATCGAGGAATGGGAGTGATAGTGACATCAGGTTTTTCCTCAGTTCGGATCGTTCCTTGAGTTTCCCCTCGTTCTAAGGCTTCCACAAACAAGGGCAGGGTAATTTCTCCTTCGTCTAATACTAAGAAGTCGGCCCCTGCTGCTTGTACGTCTGAGGGGACTGAGGTAGCATAGGGGCCACCAACGGCGACACATTTACCCCGTCCTTTGGCGACTTTTATTTGCTCGAGTAAATCTTGTTTTTGAACGATCATCGCCGAAAAAACCACTAATTCTGCCCAGTCCCATTCTGCTTCGGTTACGTCCCGGATATTGCGATCGCAGAGCTTAAATTCCCAAGTTTGAGGCAAAATAGCGGCAACAGTAACTAAGCCTAGAGGCGGTAATAAGACCTTACGATTCACTAATTCCAAGCTTTTGTCGTAAGACCAAAAGGTTGGGGGAAATACGGGATAGATGAGTAATGTCCGCACGTCTTATACACCCCAGATAAAGTTTAATTGTCTTAGTCTAACAAGTTTGCTCAATGACCGTATTTTCTAATAGAACCTGTCTAATGCTGCTAAAATTTTGGGGAACTTTATCAGTCAACTTTTTTAACTAATTTAATAATAGGAGGTTAATCTAAGTCAGACTAACTTTATTTTTCAGTTTCTAAAAGTGAAGATAAGGCGGGAAATAAAACAACCACGTGAGGAACTGGACGAGGAATATAACCAACTAAAGATTCTCCTTGATAAACCAAAGAGGTACTCGCGCCAGAGTCTAACATCACAGCGTCTCGAAATCCTAAACTTTGTAAAATTCGCCCTAATTCAATCGAATCAACCGGACTTTTTGATACACCAATCATTGGCTGTCCTGAACGATGAATGCCCCAAAAAGCTCGATGTCTAG
>JBCDDV010000470.1:0-3496 GCA_039180145.1 Cyanobacteria bacterium P01_G01_bin.49
GTTTTCTGATGGAACTTTTTTCCTTTTTCCAAATTTCTACAATCTTGTTTCTCAAGTCTACAGAGTAAGGTCTCATCGTTTAAACGATCGCATTCAATAGTTCTCTGCTAGTGTACCTCATGAGCATGGGAAATGCTATAATAAAACCGTTAAACATAACTATGGTGTTTGTATTGATGGTGAATATATTATTGATGTTGATACAGTTGAAAACTTAAAAAAGCGATTCCCTGATGCTAAAACTGTTGCAGACAGAACTTATTATTGATTCCAGGTTAGTCAATAGTCACGATTATGGACGCGGGATTAGTAGTGTTGGGTTTAATGTTCCTGATAGTTGGTTAGAATTTTGGTTGTTACGATTAGGAATACTCCCAGAAATTTATCCTTATTTAGTGGCACAAATTGAAGGCATTAATTTATTAAAATCAGGGGTAACAACTGTTGCTCATAATCATAATCCTAGAAACTGGAATAATCTTTATACGGAAATAATGCAACAGTTAAAATCACATATTTATCATTTTTATCGTCAATTGTAAGCGTAACTTTTAGAACTTTTTTCCACTTCTTTCTATCTTGTGGTGGCAAGAAAAGCCTTAAAAGCGTGAATTTACCAAAATTTTGGGACTGACATCTTATTAATGGCACTGATACTGTGATATCAGATTGATCATTATAGGGAGTGAACAAAATGAGACGAGATGAGCTAAAAACTTTTTACACTCATCAAACGCTTTCCAAGAATGAAGATGATAGTTATTTTTTAACAAGACTTAGTAACATTTGGGGAGAAGACTGCCTTTCTTCATATCAAGAAGACATAGAAAACAAGGTTAAGACAATAAAAACAGGTGATAGATAATAAGATTTTCTATCTTTGCTGGTTACCAATTAGGGCGTGTCTGCAAACAACAGAATAGAATTAAAAATCACACTTCTCAAGTGGGCAAGGCAAAAATATCAATATTTCGTACCAGTAGAGATAAGTTTTTGATGCCTTGCCTATTGCCTATTGCCTGTTGCCTTGATCGCTGCCATCAATAACTCATCGAGAGATATTCCCGATGCTTTTGCCATCGAAGCAATGACACTTTTTGGGGAAAAAGAACAGTATAAACCTGCTTCTAAAAACCAAGGTTGTCCCTGTGGATCGATACGAAAGTCAAATAAACTGTAATGGCGACAGCCCAAGGCCTCATGACATTTTTGGGCGACTTCCTGAACAGTCTCAGTTGCAGGATCGCTAAGGTCTACTATCCAGGATTTCAGATTATCCTTAGCCGCAAAACTTAAGTTACCATCTTCAGTGTATTTGAGTTTATCTGCATAGTTGCGGATGGGACGATCTTGAGAATTCACCAAATATTCTTCAAGGGGTAAACCGACTAACTTACTATCCCTAACAATAATGCCACATCTTACTTCTCGGCCCAGTTCAATGTATTCTTCCACCAAGATCTCGTCTGAATGTTCAAATGCTGTTTCTAAGGCGGCATCATAGTCAGCAAGATCTTTGACCAGTGCAACTCCTAAAGAATTATCTGAATTCGCTGGTTTAATCACAACGGGAGGTTTAAGCGTGGGAGTCTCACCCTGAGGTAACAATTCACCATAGGGGACTTTAACCCCTGCTGCTGCAACGATCGCCTTCGTTTTTGCTTTATGGGCAGCGAGTGCCATAACTTCTGCTGTATTACCTACATAGGCAATGTCCAGCAAGTCAAATAAGGCACGATAGTGAGTCATTCCAGGCAAACAAAACATTTGCGGCAACATTACATCAATATTCTGTGCCGTGATGAATTTTATGGCCTCAGACAGAGACATCGGTTTTGCTGCAGCAAGATCTTCTTGGTTAAGGGATGAAGGAAAACGCCACTGACGATCAGGGGTAATATAAGCAATATAAAATTGATAGCGCGAGGCATTGGCGGTTGCATGGATACAATCTTGGGCATAAAGACGTGACAAATCGCAGTAAAAGTTATTATCTGCAGAACCGACTAAGTGAAGTATATTAAGCACTGACATGATTAAATTTCCTAAAAACGCAATAATTTAACATGAATTTGATGGCTAAAATGATTAAAAAAATCATATATGCAAGGGGTTTAAGGGAGGCATTTCGTCCCTAGATCTCCCTCTCGTCCCCCTTTTCAAAGGGGAAAGCCAACCGAACAATTCCATAAACTCCCAGTCCCGCAGCCATTCCCGGAAGCACCTCATAAACAGCATCAGAGAGATCAAATCCTAAATTCCAGATCAAAGCCACAGCAATTCCCGTTCCCATCATGGCGATCGCAGTGGAAAAATTCACAGGTTGCTGCCAAACCCTTAAGATTAGTAAAGGGCCTAAACCCGAAGCTAAGGCTGACCAAGAAAATGTAATCAAGGCAAAGACATTGTTATCGCCTACTAAAGCAATGGCTAAAATTATCCCCGTTACTGTTAAGGTTCCTAACTTTGCCCAATTGTAAGATTGAGCAACATCGGGAAAAATATCTTGAGTGAGGGCAGCAGAACAAGAGAGTATTTGAGAATCTGCTGTGGAGATAGTGGCAGAAAATAATCCCGCTAACATTAATCCCACCAAAACCACTGGTAATAGTTCCAAAGATAGGTAAGGTAAGGCCAATTCTGGGTCACCAGTGGTTATCAAATCTGGCATGATGACACGCGCTGTTAACCCGATGCCCATAGCTGAGAGAGAATTGATTAAGCCTAGACAAATCTTTAAATTTCTGGCGAAATCGAGATTTTTAACTGAGTCAATAGCCATAGCGCGAACCATAATGTGCGGTTGTCCCACCACCCCAAACCCCGCGACAACCCAACCGATAAAGAAAGGTAAAAATCCCCAAGGTTGCTGAGAAGCATTCCAGGTAATTAAGGCGGGATCAATGGTTGCTAGAGATTGCCAAAGGGTTGCGATTCCCCCACAATTGACAACTGCTACAGATAGCAACAGTAACAAGGAACCAATCATAATTATCGCCTGTAGTGCATCCGTCCAGATTGAAGCGCGGATACCGCCAGAAAAGCAGTAGATAACGACGATAACTGCACCGATGATAATGCCTAAATTATAGTTCCAGCCAAATACAGCATTGAGAGCTTTACTTCCCGCTACCAATTGCGCTGCAGCGTAGGAACCGAGAAAAATAATAGTGATAATGGCAGAAATAACAGCAATTGAACGAGAACCTTTAATATTTTGACTGAGAAAGGAGGAAACCGTATCTGAAGCCGTTTCCTCAGAAAGCTGTCTTAACGGTTTGAATACAAACCACCAAGCAAGATAATCGCCAATTGCCCAACCAAGGGTAAGCCACAGAGAGGAAATTCCGATTTTGTAGGCAAAACCGACCTGACCAATGAATAATAAGCCACTTTGACCCGTTGACATGGCAGATAATGCAGTTAGCCAGGGGTTGACATTACGACTCGCCAGTAAATAATCGGTGGTAGTATTTTGTCTATGGGTTGCTGAGTA
>JBCDDV010000471.1:0-3496 GCA_039180145.1 Cyanobacteria bacterium P01_G01_bin.49
ATAGTGACTCAATGACATCAATTTTTAGAACTTCGATCAAAGGAAATATTCCAAAACTTATGATTCTAAAAGGATTGTCATTTGCTTGGTTTCCTATTCCTACGATTATCTTATTTTATCAACATTACGGTTTATCGATTGAACAATCTATTTTTCTGAAAACTGTACTTTCTCTCTCTATTTTTCTGTTAGAAATTCCATCTGGGTATATTGCTGATAGATGGGGAAGAAAATTTTGTTTAGTCAGTGGTGGTGCTATTTGGGTAGCAAGTTGGTCAATTTATTGCACCCAAGAAACATTTAACTGGTTTATCTTTGCAGAGACACTGACTGGAATAGCTGGTAGCTTAATTTCGGGTGCCGATACGGCATTAACTTATGATACCTTATTAGAATTAGACCGCGCCCAAGACTATCGTAAAATTGAAGGAAAACTAATAGCGATCGCTGGAATTAGTGAAGCTATTTGTGGTTTAATTGGAGCGGCTACTGCGCAATATAATATTGTTTATCCTTTCTACTTACAAACAATTTGTTTACTGTTTTATTGTCTTATTGCAACCCGTCTCATTGAACCTGGTTGCAGCGAAAATGATCGTGTTGGGGAACGGCAGCAACAACATTTGTGGTCAATTATTCGCGAATTTTTCTTTCAAAATCCTTCCATCAGATGGCTAATTTTTCTTAGTGCAACTTTTTCAGTCGCTACTTTTCTGATTGTTTGGTTATCTCAAGCTTATTTATCTAATTATGGCGTACCGATGTTCATGTTTGGTATTATTTGGGTTTTCTTACACTTAGTCATGAGTTTAGCCTCAATTACTGCTAACAATGTTGAACAAAAATTAGGTTTAAGAAAAGCCTTATTATTCTCAGTGATCTTATTAGGAATTTCTTTTATTTTCCTAGGAATCATTGATCAAGTTTTGGGAATTATTTTTGTTGCTGCTATTTATTTTGTTCGAGGATTAGTTAATCCTTTACTGTCAGATGCTATTAATCAGTTAGTTCCTTCGAGAACACGCGCTACAGTTTTTTCAATGAGAAGCTTTGTTTTTCGTTTGGGGTTTGCCATTATTGGGTCATTTTCGGGTTGGTTAGCCGACAAGCAATCATTAAACTTATCTTTGGCAGTCATGGGGACGATATTTTTAATCAGTGGTGTCTTTTGCTGGTGGAACTGGACTAAATTGAAACCGATTAATTAACTCGCTACGCGAGAAGTAAAAAGAATTATTTTTTCTACATTCTATATTCTGCATTCTTCTTTCCTCTATCCAAAAGGTCGCAGGACGCGATATACTCCATTCGAGACGGTTGATGGATAGGACAATGGTAGCAGTAGCAATTTTAGCAGCAGGACGTGGCACGCGGATGAAGTCTAACTTACCTAAAGTGTTACATACTTTAGGCGGGCGATCGCTTGTCCAACGGGTATTAGAAAGTTGTCGTTTAGTTGCACCTTCTCGACAGTTGGTAATTATTGGTTACGAAGGAGAACAGGTTAAACAGTCTCTAGAAACCATTCCTGCTTTAGAATTTGTCGAACAAACAGAACAATTAGGAACGGGTCACGCCATTCAACAATTATTACCCCCTTTACAAGACTTTGAAGGAGATTTATTGGTCTTAAATGGGGATGTTCCTTTACTACGTCCTGAAACCCTAGAAAACCTCTTAAAAATTCATCAAACTAACAAGAATGCAGCGACCCTCTTAACGGCTAATTTACCCGACCCCAAAGGTTACGGACGAGTCTTTTGTGATGGTAATAATTTAGTAACCCAAATTGTTGAAGACCGAGATTGCAACGCGGCCCAAAAGAATAATCATCGGGTTAATGGAGGGATTTATTGTTTCAACTGGCCGCAACTGGCCCAAGTTCTTCCTAAACTCTCGGCCAACAACGATCAAAAAGAGTATTATTTAACTGATGTGGTAAAGTTTCTTAATCTCGTCATGGCTGTTGATGTGGATGACTATTTAGAAATTAATGGCATCAACGATCGCCAACAACTCTCATCTGCTAACGATATTTTACAAGACCGCATCAAAAATTATTGGATGACATCAGGTGTCACCATGATTGATCCTGATAGTATTACCATCGATGACACTGTTCAACTTGAAGTTGATGTGATCGTCGAACCTCAAACCCATCTCCGAGGCAAGACCATTATTGGGGCCAGAAGTCGTATTGGGCCAGGCAGTTTGATTGAAAATAGTAATATTGGGGAAAACGTCGCGGTACTCTATTCAGTAATTAGTGATTCTCAAGTAGCCTCCGGGTGTCGAGTGGGCCCTTACACTCATTTACGGGGACAGGCCAACATTCAAGAAGCTTGTCGCATTGGTAATTTTGTTGAGATTAAAAAGTCAGAAGTTGGACAAAAAAGTAATGTTGCCCATTTATCTTATCTGGGTGATGCTAAGTTAGGAGAACAAGTTAATGTTGGGGCTGGAACTATCACCGCCAACTATGATGGTGTCAATAAACATCCCACTATTATCGGTAATCGTACCAAAACAGGGGCAAATAGTGTATTTGTTGCCCCCGTTACTTTAGGAGAAGAAGTGACAGTAGCAGCAGGTTCAGTGGTCACCAATGATGTTCCTGACCAAGCTTTAGTGATTGCCAGACAACGTCAACGCATTATTGAAGATTGGAAAATTGACACTCCCTCACCGGAGGTGAGGGATTCTTAGTTCACAGAGATTGCTTTCGTTAGCAGGTCTTGACCAACTAACAAAGAGGCAGTCTCTCCCCAAGCGTAAGTTCCGGCATGCCCTGCCGTACTGAGTCCTAAACTCAAGATATTTAACGCTGCATTATGATCTCTATCCAATACACAACCGCATTTACATCTATGGGTGCGTGTTGATAGTGACTTTGTAACTTTAGTACCGCAATTAGAACAATTCTGAGATGTATTATGAGGAGGAACTGCTCCAGTTATCTTCTCATATTTATATCCAAAATACTCTAACCACCGTCTAAATGTAGACCATGCAGCATCATTAATAGACTTAGCTAGATGACGGTTTCTTACCATGTTCTTAACTTTTAAATCTTCGTAGGCTACCAAGTCGTTAGATTGGATTACGCGCAATGCCTCTCTCACGGCAAAGCCTTTACGTTGCCTACTTACTTTTAAATGCTTCAGAGCATATCGCTTTCTAGCTTTTTGATAGTTGTTTGTTTGAGGTTTTCCTTTACGAAACTTCTTAGATTTCTTACGATTGACTCTGTTTAAGCCACGCTCCGCTTTACGGTAATACTGAGGAATATCAACAGTATTACCCTGAGAATCTGTGTAGAAGTCTTTTAAGCCTACGTCTAAACCAATACAGCTTTGACTAGGAATAAGGGGCTTAGTTTGACTTCTCCCTTGGCTAAAGCCGAAGGGATTCTAACAAGGTTGTTTCACAACGGGTTGAAACGCTGTTGCTCCACGCTTTTTCTTGCTAGCTGACCAAAGGAAAATCCTCTGGGGAC
>JBCDDV010000472.1:0-3493 GCA_039180145.1 Cyanobacteria bacterium P01_G01_bin.49
TTGGTAGAACGAATGGAATCTCGCTTATTACTGGGAATTGATATTTATATCAACGATATTGTCTTACCTCGCTTCAAAGAAAAGGGAGAAAATTTAGACTATGAGAGTATTAATCAATCTATCCATCAAGCGTTTCAAGACTATTTGCCTAATCCTGAATCCTTGATTGAACCAGCCCATGATTATGCAAAGCAAGCGGCTGAAAGTCTTTCTCAAAGCTTTGTTGTAGAAGTAGAAAAGTTACAACAATTAAGTGGTAAATTGATTGCTCAAATGGAACAATTAAACCAAATGAATCTTCAAGAAAAAAGTCAATTTTTGGCCGTCCTAGAGCAACAATTAAAAGTCAATCAAGAACTTTCCCAATCTATGGTTAAAGAAATCCAGAAAATTAAGCCTGTTTTAGAAAAATTGAGTAAGCCACGAATGATTACGTTTACTGATTCTGAGGAAATTTGAGATGCGTCGGCGGACTTTTTCCAAGAATAATATAGAGGTTGAATTATTTCCTTTTCTTTCAATTTTAGCTTGCACCATTGGCACACTAATATTACTGATTATGGTTTTAACCACGCAACTTTTAAAGAATGAAAAGGAAATTACAATTATTGCTAAAACTGAAACAACCGGAGAAAATCAAGGCAAAATCCCTAAGTACATTGAATGTCGAGAAGATGGAGTTTTGCTTCATCCTAGTCAAGTTTTTATTCCCAAATCTGAAATTAACAATTATCAATCACCCTTAAATCAATTAATTAGGGAAGTGCGAAAAAATAAAGATAAACAATATTTAATCGTTGCACTTCGTCCCGATGGAATAGACGTATTTCAAAAAGTAAGAGATATTGTAGAAGAACAAGGCATTGATATTGGGTACGAACCCATAGATAAAAATTGGAAACTGAAAATAGAAGCACCCAAAACAGATGAGAAATAGAAGATATCGCCAACTTAGTTCACCTAATCAAAATTTAGACTCTTTTCTCGACATTCTCACGAATACTGTCGGGGTATTAATGTTTATTAGTTTATTTATTACTGTGGTTGCTGTAGAGTCTAGTACGATTGTTAGCACACCTTTGGTTTCAAATACTCAAAAGAAACCTCGTTTTTTTGAAGTTAGAGATAATAAAATTACTTATATCGATGATGAAGAAGTTGACCGTCAAATTGCGTTATTAATGGCAGGTTTACCAGAATGTACATCTCCTGATGCTCCTAGTAACTTCGATACCTATACTTATCAATATTATCTAGAAAGAATTAAAGAATATCAATCCTGTCGCCTACAAACTATTCAAAGTTTTCAAAGTTTTAAAGCAGAAACGAGACACTATAATGTCACATTTTATGACCTTGATGCCTTGCAATATGAACCTATTACTCCCGACACTGGGGAATCTTATAAAACGATTTCTCAAACCGATTCAGAGTTTCAGAAAACTCTCGAAAAATTTGATCCTACTGTGGATTATTTAGCGTTTATTGTTCGTCCTGATAGTTTTTCAGCGTTTCGATCAGCGAGAAAACAAGCTTGGGAAGCAGGTTATAATGTGGGTTGGGAACCGTTAAAACAAGAAATTCCTATTGTGTTTGGATCAAATGGTAGAACCGTCGGAGTTCAATAACAATAAGCCTCAATATTTTTTACTTACAAAAAGTCTCTAATTTCTTGCTTAATCCAATCGATAACTTGATTAACTGCGGGTTGCAAGCTGGGACTAATTTCTAAGCCTAATCCTAAGTTTTCTGCTTCAATAAGATACACAGTTACATCATCAGGAAAATCATCTTTAAATATCTTTCTCCCTGCTGCTAAGGCATGATCCCATCGAAAATCATGTAAACTGTAACTAGGTTGTGGTAATTCTTCTAATTCTTTCCCAGGAACCTTATAAATACTACCTGGTTCCGATCCTGTAGAACAAGCATCAATAATAATCAGTTTTTGACTCCCTCTTGCTTGAAACATAACTTCCATTCCTGCCGTTCCACAATCAAAAATACGCACCTTAGACGAGGGATATTTATTTGAAAAATTTTGTAATTTTTGCGCAATAATTACCCCAACAGCATCATCACAACGATTCAAATTTCCGCAACCAATGATTGTCAGCATAATGAAGTATAGGTTATTTTATCAATACGTTTTTTCGTTACTAATTAAACCATTTTTATACTTATTTAACGTCTTCTTTATACCCTCTAAATCTTTTACATACTGTCTTTTGAAAAGTCTTGATTAATTTTTTAGTATGGTTGTAGTTTTTAGCTAGGAAAATTGGATTATGAAACACTATGGTAATCATCTTCTTAGAGTGATTGTTTTAATAATAGCTTTTTTATTCTGTTTCGGATTTTCATCTGAAGCTGCTTATGATGTATCTTTTTCATCTCAAAAATCTCCTTCATTTTATCAAGGAATTAACGAGTTAAACCATAAAAATTATCAAAAAGCTATTATCAATTTTACTGAAGTTATTAAAAAAGATAAACAGTTAATGGCTGCTGCTTATACTAATCGCTGTTTAGCTCACTTACAATTAAATCATAATCAAGATGCCAAAAAAGACTGTATCAAAGCCTTAACAATGAACGCTGATAATATAGAAGCTTATCTGAACCAAGGAATGGCTGATTATCGATTAGGAAATTTTTCTAACTCTCTAGCTGCTTATCAACAAGTCATTAAACGAGATAAAAATGATTATCGCGCCTATTACAATCAAGGATTAGTTTATTTTGAATTGCAGGATTATCAAACTGCTTTGAATGCTTATAATCAAGCGTTGAATTCTAATAAATTACAGGATTCTTATCAAAAATCTTTAATTTATTATGATCGCAGTTTAGCCTATTTTAAGCAAGAAGAATTCCCACAAGCGATCGCCAATTTAACCCATGCCATTATTTTAGATAACATTAATGATAAAGCTTATTATCATCGAGGGTATGCTTATGAAAAATTGGGCAATTATCAAGCAGCAATCAATGATTTTGCAGAAGCGATCGCTTTAAATCCTCAGTTGACGGTGGCTTATCTTAACCGGGGTTTAAGCAAACAAAAACTAGGATTTTTGCAAGCTGCTTTCCAGGATTTTACTATAGCTCTTGAACAGTTTCAACAACAAGAAAACCTGACAGCTTATCAGCAAACTTTGAATTTGATAAAGCAACTAAAAAGGATAATATCTCAGCCGATTGTGATTGCTTAAATTGTTCTTTAAGAATTGGCTGTTTGTCTTAGTTAAAATGCTTAGAGATGTTTAATCAAACGCCTCTCAAACGTAAAATTATGAGTTATTATATTTCTTGAAGAGTTTGGTTTACGTAATAAGTAATTTCTAAGCGATCGTTAAGATGAGTGAGTCCTGCTAAAATACGCAAATTAGGACTATTATACCCTATCATTAACAAAGAAATTGCCCAATTAATAATATCCTCTTTAGGAACATGAAGATACAATACGCTAAATACTTGTCCTTTAGTAAAA
>JBCDDV010000473.1:0-3489 GCA_039180145.1 Cyanobacteria bacterium P01_G01_bin.49
AAAACCTTGGCAGTGGATAGTTTTAGCCAGCCCCCTGATTATTATTGTTAGTTTTTTTATGATTGCTGGTGGATTGCAAATTCATCAATGGGGCATTAATTGGATTTGGGGTATTTTTATTTTGGTGTTGTTAGGTTGGCGTTGGTTATTAGTCAAATGGACGCAACCGATGGAACAACAAATTGAAACAATTATTGCCCAAGTCACCGACAAAATAGAAACTGATCAAAATAAAGCTGCGACAACGGTTGCTGATAACGAAGTTGCTAGTCAAGTCGAAACCATTCTCTATAATATTCTGCAAGAAACCCGTAATGATCCCCCCATTTGGGAAAACTGGCAAACTTTCTGGCAACGCTGTCAAAGCTTAGTCAGTGCGATCGCTCAAATTTATCACCCAGAGATTAAATATCCCCTACTCAATATCTATATTCCCCAAGCTTATGGACTAATTCGGGGAACAGTCGATGACATGGATCGCTGGATGCAGCAACTTTCCCCGGTTCTCAATCAAGTCAGTATCGCTCAAGCATACCAAGCTTATGAAGTTTACCAAAAATTAGAGCCATCTGCCCGCAAACTGTGGCGTGTTTGGAACTGGAGTCAATGGGTATTAAATCCTGCGGCGGCGATCGCCAGACAAACCAGCTTAGACTCAACTAAAGAAGCCAACCAGCAATTGCTTATCAATTTAAGTCAAACTTTTCGAGAAGTTGCCCTCAAAACCCTCGCACAACAAGCTATCCTCCTCTACAGTGGCAAAAACTTACTTCCTTCAGATTCTTTACCCTCCAAAACCCAAAATCTCTCCACCGAAAAAACTCAAACCCTAAGAGAAATCATTGCTAGAGGAAAACCCGTCACAGAAGTTAAAGAAAAACCCGTTAATCTTTTACTAATAGGACGAACAGGGGCCGGAAAAAGTAGCTTAATCAATACCTTATTCAACACAGAAAGGGCTGAAGTCGATGTTTTGCCTAGTACAGACGATTTTCACTCCTACCATTGGGAAAGTCCCACAGGAGAAAGTTTAACTCTCTGGGATACCCCTGGTTATGAACAAATTAGTCGCGCTGATTTTCGCCAACAAGTTCTCGACTATTCTACAGAAGCTGATTTACTCTTACTGGTGACACCTGCCCTTGATCCGTCTTTGGAAATGGATGTTTCCTTTCTCGATGCTGTCAAATCTGACGTGACAGATTTACCCATTATTGTCATTGTGACCCAAGTTGATCGTTTGCGTCCTCTACGGGAATGGCAACCCCCTTATCATTGGCAACAAGGGGATCTTCCCAAAGAAGTCAGTATTCGAGAGGCAACCGAATATCGAGTCCAAGTATTTGGGCAGCAGTGTGAAATTGTTTTACCCGTTGTCACCCGCGACTTTAATCTTAATCGTAAAAGTTGGGGAATTGAATCTCTGACGGCTGTTTTATTGGAGTCTCTTGACCCTGCCAAACAATTGCGCCTTGCCCGTTTTTTGCAAGAACAAGAATCTCGTTCTATTGCTGCTGCTAAAATTATCGAAAATTGCACGTTGAGATTAGCGACGACGGAAGGGGTTACCTCTTTATTGAAAAGTCCTGTACTTCAATTTATTTCTACACTGACCACAGGTTCTCCTTCTTTAGCTTACATATTAGCCGAACAAATCCCCGTCGAGCAGTTACCAATTGTTTTGGGTAAACTGCAAATGGCTTACGATCTTTTCTGTCTATTTAGTGAGAATGACCCTGATATTCAAGGATTTGATCTACGATCTTTATGGCCGTTGCTCTTAGATAATTCAGGATCAATCCAACACAATGCCTGGGCGTTTGGTCAAGCTTTGGTAGAATTTTGGACGCAAAATCTTACAGTTGAACAACTGAGAAAACGCTTTAAAGAATATTTAAAATCCTGATCTTCTTTATCGCAATTTTCTGGTATTTTCAACTAAACTCGTGGCAAAACTATCAAAACGTTGTGATAATTTTTCATCTAAAAGTTTCCCTTCTTCGTTAAAAGCTTGCCAAGCTTGTCCAATGGCGATCTGTTCAGGGATAACCCAGCCGTGTACCCATCGCATAATTAATCTTAAATCGTTGAGGGCATTACTATTAGTTTGACCCCCTAAAACGCTAATTAAACCAGCTACTTTTCCTGATAATTCGTCAAAACTCATCAAATCTAGGGCATTTTTAATTACCCCACTAACACTCCCATGATACTCTGGAGTCCCTAAAATTAAGCCATCTGCTGCTTTGACGATTTGACGCAGTTTCTTGACATCGGGATAGTCAGAATATTCTTTTCCTCCATCACAAAAGGGTAGGTTCATGGTGCGTAAATCAAGAAATTCAACTTCCCCACCTAATGCTTCTATTCTGGCGATCGCTACTTGGATAGCTTTGGCGCTATAAGAATCTGGGCGCAAACTCCCGTTGATAGCAGCAAATTTGACCATTGTTTTTACTCCAAATACTCTACAAGTCTAAAGCGAAGCCATAACGACTATGACTAAAGTAGCAAATTTTATTCAACTTTGTCAATGTGAGTTCAATGACCGCAACAACTTTTTTAGTAGTAAATAGTTGGTAATTAATAATCTCTCCCTCCCCTCCTCACTCCCTCACCAAAACACGAAAGAATAAGCAACTTTAACCCTTAGAGGGCATATATTTTGCCAATTTAGCAGCAAGATTAGCAATTGGCATACTTTGTAACCAAACCTTTCCTGGCCCGATTAACTTAGCAAAAAATAATCCTTCTCCGCTAAACAACATATTTTTTAATCCTTTAACTCTTTCAATTTCAAAGGCAACTGTTGGTTCAAATAAAGCAAGATGACCAGGATCGACTAACAAGGTTTCTTGCGGTTTTAAACTGTATTCTTTCATTTCACCTGGCACTTCTAAAAATGCCTTACCTGGCCCCGTTATTTTTTGCAAAATAAAGCCTTCTCCCCCAAACAAACCAGCCCCTAATTTTTTACGAAAATGCAATTCCAACCCAACAGAATCTTCAGCACACATAAAGGCATCTCGTTGACAAATTAAACTTTGGCCGGGGTTTAATTGCAGATCCAAAATTGTTCCAGGAACTTCTGAGGTAAATGCTATCATTCCTGTTTTAGAACGACAATGATAAGTGGTCATAAATAAAGATTCTCCAGCCAAAGCCCTTCCTAAACCTCCCATCAGTCCTCCTCTGGTGTCGGTTTTCATCTCGATATCCCCTTGCATCCAAGCCATGCCACCAGACTCTGTATAAATAGACTCTCCTAGCATCAGATGAGTCTCTAAAATTTGCATAACCGTTCCTTGAATTTCGTAGTGCATTAGTTTGTGATGAAAAATTAGAATAAATTTCGATTTAATAGTTTACCAAAAATACCTTGATAAAAGATAGGGATCATTAAGGGATCAATCAAGGAAACTCCAAAAGTATTTGAATACTAAATATTTAATCCCCTTAAATATCAACTAAATTAACGATAAAAAAATA
>JBCDDV010000474.1:0-3482 GCA_039180145.1 Cyanobacteria bacterium P01_G01_bin.49
ACAATAAAGAGTCGATGACTTTCTCTAATAAAGACATTGTCTTCAACAATGGCAAAACAACCATTTTGCCTCTAAGCTATTCTAGGATGAGTCCTTCTATAAGCCTAATGTCCGATTCAAGTTCTCCTGTTGCGTCAAAACCAATTATTTTAGATATTCTGCCAGACTTTACCATTTCTGGGCAGCGATGTGCGGCACGTATTCAACAACAAATCGATCTATTATTACTTGCCCTCGAAGCCTTAGAATTAGGCGCGTCCGAACAGATGCTAGCGACAATTAAACACCTAAACCTTCAGGAGATAATTCAGAATCGCATTGTTTTATGGCGGTTACGTTCTACGAACCCTTGGCGACGTTCCTATACCCGCGATACCCTAACCACTGAACAAGCCAAAACATTAGTAATTATTGCCAGCTATCGCGTTAAACCCTCAACAGTTCAAATTCGCCAATTACTTCTCGCTGAACAACAGATGCGTGAAAAAGGTCTGCCTGTCAGTTGCCATTTCCTCTTGGCGGAATATTTAGATCAATTCCGCGCTCATTTTCAGAGTCGCATGAATCCTCGCCGTGCTAAAGTTTCAGTCTATCTAGGGTCAGAAGATGAACTCAACGAACTGGCCTTATCCTTACTAAAACAGTTACTATTTTGTACCGGAACCACTGGAATGCAGCGTTTTTGGATTAGTTTGTTTGATGGAGAAGTAGCATGAATATTCAACGTCAATACAGTTTACCTAATTGCACCTTAATCCTAGAAGGATTGAGCAATAATTTAACCCCAACAGACACCAAAGATAGTCGTCCCCTGCTAGATATCCTCGTTAACGCCGAATGTCGCTTTGTGGGCATTTCTCAACGTCTACAGGGAGGACGAATCTTTCTGGAAAATTTAGTCAAAATTGTTAGTGCCTACGCTCAAGAATATCTTAGCGGCATTCCTCACCCCATTAATAAACAGGCAGAAGAAGATCGCATTACTTTAGAAAAAATTCCTAGTAGCCATCTTCATCGGTTAACTTGGTATCCCTCTGAGGGAGATCACTCTCCTGTGGAAGTTACCCTAACAACGGTTCAATTATTTGATTTAGTCGAAGGCATTGACCAATTTGTTGCAGATAGCCATACCCTCCCCGATTTTACCCTACAATTACAGCCCGTTTCACGACGCTATCGACCCGCAGATGAACCTTTTGCCCAGCGCGTGGTTCCAGCAACTTTAGGAATTGTTAGTTTAGCCCTTGCTGCCTTTGCCCTTTTCTTTGTTCCCGTACCCGAAGTCAAAGAACCAGAACCCGTACTTGAACCGACTCCCACTGAACCCGTTCCCACTACGCCTCCAGAGTCTAATCCTACACCCCTTAATGAATAAAGCGTAATTATCAAAGGGCATAATTGAGAACTATAATTAACATGGACTGTATAAAACGTTTTTGTTAATCAAATTTTTTTAACAGATAGTTGATGGTGTCAGTCCGCATTAATTTTTTTCGTGTTCATTTAATAACCATGACTTCAGACTCAACCTCCCCAAAAGGTTCTCAAATTTCCTTCTCCATGGATGATTTTGCTAAAGCCCTTGAACAACATGATTACCGTTTTGAAAAAGGACAAGTCATTCGGGGTAAAGTTGTTCAACATACTGCTGATGGTGCTTATATTGAGATTGGTGGTAAATCAGCAGGATATGTGCCGCTAAAAGAAGCTGATTTGCAATTTGAACCAGATTTAGCAGCGGTTCTTCCCCTCGATGAAGAAGTGGAATTGTTGATTACCAGTGAACAAAATTCTGAAGGACAAGTAACCCTTTCTCGTCGTCAACTGCAACTGAAGGAAGCGTGGGAAAATATAGCTGAAATTGCTGAAATGGGTCACTCGGTTCAAATGCGGGTGACACGAACCAATAAAGGCGGTGTGGTTGGTGAAGTTGAAGGGTTACAGGGGTTTATTCCCCGATCGCATCTTTTAGAAAAAGATGATTTAAACGCCTTAGTAGGACAGTCCCTAACCGCCACTTTTCTAGAAGTCAATCAAACCAATAATAAATTAGTCCTCTCTCAACGACGGGCGATCGCTGCGGCTCAAATGGATAAACTTGAGGTGGGTAAGTTAGTTAGTGGTAAAGTAGCTAAAATTCAACCCTATGGCGTTTTTGTTGATTTTGGTGGAGTTTCTGGTTTACTGCACATTACCCAAATTAGTGGTTCCCGCATTGATGCTTTGACCACACTATTTCAATACGGCCAAGAAATTCAGGTAATGATTCTTAATATTGATGAATACAAAAATCGTATTTCTCTCTCCACGAAAATTCTCGAAAATTATCCTGGCGAAATAATGGAAAAATTTGATGAAGTGATGACAACCGCCGGATCTAGGGTGGCCCAGGCACAAGAAAAAATGGCCCAAGAAGCCCAAAATTAACCCGTTAAATTGATCCATTGAGAATAGGAAATACTTCCTTTGTTTTCTATTTTCTTTTATTGAAAATTAATTATCATGAAAAAACCCGGTCATGACCGGGCTGCACTAGCTTGTGTATATACTTAGCGAATACAATCACTACCTAAAGAGTGGCGATCGCTTCCCAACATTGACTTATTGAACAAGACTACAAGTCAGAGGGCAAGCAGCATAAACAGACGTATGAGAATGAGTTGCTTCGCCGTGCAGCCATCTTAGCCAACTGACATCTTGGGGGTGAACCCCTTTCACAGTCAAAAGTGTCGCACCAAATACAATCGCTAATAAATTAGCACCAATTAGAGACCCTGCGACTAATAAAACAGCGCTTACAGGTAAAACAGATTGTAAAACAACAGATGCTAAAGCCCCAACCGTTGCCATCAAAACAACCAAGGGAAATCCTACAACTAATAAACAAACTGTGAGGGTGAAACTCCAAACTAAAAAGCTTTTAACAAGTGTTAATGAATAGAGTTTTCCTAATCCAGGCTTTTGTGCAAATTCCATATCTTCTCTCCAAAGCAAACCAGTAGCTGTATCTAAAAAAATTAGATAACGTTGTGTCAATCAGTATAGATAATCTTTCTGATAAGATGAGCTTTTTGAAAGAAAAATTTACATTCAGTCTTTACCTTCTGTGTTAAAAATTGTTCATTATTGCTGATAGCTTTAATTTCACTCAATTCATCAGGGATCAAGCTCTACTTCATAGGATTTAAGGTAATCTTTTGTAATAGTTAGGGTTTCTTTACATTCAGAGATTGCAGTCAAAATTATTTACCATCTCCTCTCCTAAAAATCTTTCTTTAAAGTTTATTTTTCTTAACATTAAAAATGTTTTTTCTCAGAAATAAGGAGAAAAAGGTTTTGAGTAGAAGTTTTTTGGGAAATTTAGGGAACACTCTAAAGGAAAGTGATCACAGATGCTATTTGACTGACCAATTATCCCTAAATCAAGCAGCTGTCCCCAAAAAAAAAACCGTCTGTTGTTACTTCAATTAGAAATGAACTAA
>JBCDDV010000475.1:0-3478 GCA_039180145.1 Cyanobacteria bacterium P01_G01_bin.49
AGTGACTTTTTTGACTGCTTCAGGTGCATTCCCCATAGCGACACTTAATCCTACATATTCCAACATTTCTACATCATTAAAATTATCACCGATCGCCATCACTTGATTGGCCTCTAATTGTAACAATTCTTCAGCCAAAAAACGAACACCAAACCCTTTACTCGCTTGAGGATGAGTCGCTTCAAAATAAATAGGAGACGACTGAGTAAGATAAAGGCGATCGCGGGAATAACGTTGCTGTAACTCTGATAATAATTTCTCCATCAAATGGGGTTCGCCAATTGCTAAAACTTTCGTCGTTTTTAATTCTAAAATAGAACGTAAATCATCAACAATTACCGGAAAAACCCCAGAACGTTGGCGATATACTTCTGTTCTTTTGGTCAATTCTCTAACATATAATCGATCATCAATGTAACAATGAATTTCTAATTTAGGTTCCCAGTGGGGTTGTTCAAAATAGTCTAATAGTTCTAAGGCAATATCAGAAGAAACCGGAAAATGATGATGACGAGTTCCGGTTAAAGGACATTGAATCCAGGCACCATTATAGGCAATAATCGGTAATTGAGAGTTAATCAAGCCATGAAAACGGAGAGCCGAATAATACATTCTTCCCGTTGCCAAGGCCACTTGAGTTCCTTGGGATTGTGCGATTTCAATTGCCTGTTTCACCCCTTGACTAACTGTGTTAGCCTTACCAGCAATGGTACCATCAATATCGAGAACTAACAGGCGAATATTCATAATTAAATTAGGATTGTATTAACTATTTTTGGTGAACAATTCCCCATAAAAAAAGGGACGAAATTTCGCCCCTTGATTGCTCATCTTTTAGATCACCATTCCATCAGGAATGACCGCATTTTTGATAACGACAGTAATGCCATTACGAATATAGAACCCTTCCTCTTCGCGGTTAGATTCTTCAATATTCTCTTTATTAACAATCGTCACATTACGACCAATGCGAGCATTCTTGTCAACAATTGCCCGTCGGATAGTGCTATCTTTGCCAATTCCTATGGGAATTTTCCCTTGATCTAAATGAGACTGCCTGACTTCAGGAGATTCATATAAATCCGATCCCATCAGCATCGTATCTTCGATAGTACAGCCCGTTTCTACTCGACTGCGAATTCCCAAAATCGAGTTATGAATACGACAATCTTTAAGAATGCACCCTTCACTGATCATCGATTCAGTAATATTGCAATTAAGAACTTTGGTAGGCGGTAAATAACGAGCGCGGGTATAGATAGGAGCCTTTTCATTATAGAAGCTAAAAGGAGGGGTTGGCTGGCGGTTAAGAGCCAAATTCGCCTCATAGAACGCTTCAATGGTTCCGATATCTTCCCAGTATCCTTTATATAAATACGCCTGTAAATTATAATCCTTAGCAGAAGCCGGAATAATTTCCTTCCCGAAATCCGTTTGTTCAGGGTTATTTTTCAATAGGTTAGTCAATGCCTCTTTATTAAAGACATAAATTCCCATAGACGCAATATAGGGACTATCTTTGGCTCTTTCTGGATTTAGCCCTAAAATTGAGGTATCAACCTGCATTTGTTTTAAAGCATCTCCTTTCGGTTTTTCTGAAAAATCAATAATTCTGCCACGATCATCAATTTTCATTAAACCAAAGCTTGAAGCTCGTTTTTCATCAATGGGAACTACTGATAGAGTAATATCAGCCTTCATTTCTCGATGTCGTCGAACAAAATCCGAATAATCCATTCGATAGAGATGATCACCAGACAAAATTATGTATTCATCAGCATCCCACTCTTCAAACAACCAAAGATACTGACGCACAGCATCAGCCGTTCCTTGGAACCAGCTAGGGTTTTCGGTTGTTTGTTGTGCCGCCAAGACTTCAACAAACCCTTCGTTGAAGCCGGTAAAGTTGTAAGTACGACCAATATGACGGTTTAAGGATGCCGAGTTGAATTGAGTTAAAACGTAGATTTTGAGAATTTCTGCGTTAATACAATTGCTAATGGGAATATCAATTAAACGATATTTTCCGGCTAAAGGAACGGCGGGTTTAGCCCGTAACTTAGTTAGGGGATATAAGCGCGAACCTGCGCCACCACCGAGTATGATTGCTAGAACTTTCTTCACAAGAGAACCTCGCGACTGCCTGTTACACCTCTCAAGTCAAGTTTAGGACTGAGGGGGACATCTGGAAAGTGTCTTGAGAGACTAGGGGATGGGAAGAAAGGGAAAGGCAGGGGAGATGGGAGTGTGGGGAGTGTGGGGAGTAGGGGAAGCAGGGGAGATGGGAGTGTGGGGAGTAGGGGAAGCAGGGAGACAAAGAGAAATTTTTACTTCAGACTTCTTTCTGAACTCCTGAAACTCCTGAACTCCTAAACAGAGTAAAATAATAAGTTGGTCTGTCGAATGACTAAGATGACACTGTGTGAAATATTATGACTGATTCGATTCGTATCTTAATGTGCGCTCCTGACCACTACGATGTGGATTATGTGATTAATCCTTGGATGGAGGGGAATATTCATAAATCTACCCGCGATCGCGCTGTAGAACAATGGGAAAAGCTCTATCATGCTATTAAAGACCGAGCTATTGTTGAGCTTGTAACTCCCCAAAAAGGCTGGCCTGACATGGTATTTACTGCCAATGCGGGCTTAGTTTTAGGGGATAATGCGGTTTTGAGCCGCTTCTTCCACAAAGAACGTCAAGGGGAAGAACCCTACTTCAAAGAATGGTTTGAAGCTAATGGATTTACAGTTTATGAACTCCCCAAAGATCTCCCCTTTGAAGGGGCTGGAGATGCCTTATTTGATAGGGAAGGCCGTTGGTTATGGGCAGGATATGGGTTTAGATCAGAATTAGACTCCCATCCTTACATTGCCAAATGGTTAGATACGGAAGTTTTGTCGTTACGGTTAATCGATGAACGATTCTATCATTTAGATACTTGCTTCTGTCCCTTGACAGGCGGCTATTTACTTTATTATCCTCCAGCTTTTGATGCCTATTCTAATCGCTTAATTGAATTACGTATTCCTGAAGAAAAGCGCATTACTGTAGAAGAACCCGACGCAGTTAAATTTGCTTGCAATGCGGTGAATGTTAATCAAACCATCATTATGAACCAGATAAGTGAAAGCTTACAAACACGGTTAAATGATATTGGCTTTGAAGTGGTGCAGACTCCCTTATCAGAATTTCTTAAAGCAGGAGGGGCCGCCAAATGTTTAACGCTACGGGTTAACGAACCTGTTTTAGACCATGTTCATGCAAGTACCCCAGTTGAAAGTCGCACCATGCAACTAAGGGGTCATCTGCTTGATGCAGGCATAATGAATAAGGCCTTAGATCTGATTGTCGAAAATGGCGGCAGTTTCAAAGTTCTGAACTTTGAGTTGGGGATAGAAAGGCAAAGCACCTCAGCAGCAGAAGTTAGAGTATCCGCACCCAGCCATGATTTCTTCCATCACATCATGACTGG
>JBCDDV010000476.1:0-3469 GCA_039180145.1 Cyanobacteria bacterium P01_G01_bin.49
GTCAGCCTTGCCGCGGCGCGCCTTTTTCCCCGATAATAAATAACCCTCATCGTAAAGGGTTGTCACATCATCGGTAAGAATAATACAAGGGGTTTCGCCAATTTTTCCTCGCTGTTGAGGGGTTAGACGACGTAAACGAGGACAGATTCGCTCATCCCAAAAAAGGGGTTGATGTTTGGCAAAATTCTGAACGGATAAGGGAAATTCTGGTAGGAGTTCTAAATAGTGATCGCAAGCATTAGCGACATGACCATCTACCCAAATATCTAAATCTCGTCCGGTAAACTGATGATGAGAACGTAATAATTTGAGAATTTCTTGACCTAGTCCTAAAGTTGGTACAGGTAAAACCAGACTGTAACCATGAACAAGAGACTCGTTAATGCGTTGCATCAAGTGTTTTTCTTGCTGACGGCGATGAGGGTGACGAGTTGTTCCATAACTGCCCTCAATAATTAAGACATCAGGCGATAAACCCCGCAGTGCTTCAACAGATAATCCTTCGACTAACTGAAGATTAGATAGAGAAAAGTCTCCTGTGTATAATAATTTATAAGTGCGTTTTGGGGTGTGATAGCTGAGGAGAATCGCTGCTGCCCCTGGTAAATGACCAGCCCGAAATAACTGAACAGTGAGATTTTTAAATAATTCAATGGGAATTCCCCAGGGCAAGGGTTGACAAAAATCGATTGATTTGAGAGAACCTTTTTCTGGCCAATTGAGGGCAAGGAGTTGACCAGTTACTTCACTCCCATAGATAGGCAACTTGGGAAACTTCTGGTGAAGTGCCATCAAACCTTGGGCATGATCGGCATGAGCATGACTACAAAATACGGCATCAATAGGGTCTTGAGATGAGGTCAAAAGAGTATCAATATTCTTTAAACCACAATCTAACAAGATACGATAAGGGCCTAATTGTACCTGTAGACAAATCCCTTCGTGATCATGACCAACTCCGTAGGGTAAACAGGATAAGCGAGTTGGGCGATGTTCAGCAGTAGGAGGATGTTGACTCATAGGCAGTTGCCGTCAGCCGTCGAACGGATTTAATCAGTATCAAGGATCACAAATCACTTTAATTTTATCTAAATTTACTGATTTTTGTTTTTTAATGGGCAGAACCATTGCCATCATAGTTATCAGAGTCATAAAATCCATTCTTGGTGCCGAAAAAGAGACAGGACACAGTAAATAGGACAGTTAAGACGACAATTATTAATTTGACATCCATAATTAATTATCTCCTCACATTAGGTATTTTAAAGGTTGACCGTCTGTAATTCTATGCCCCTTTCGTAAGCCTCTTGGGAATTTTCACTAAATTATTTAAGAGTTGACCGTTTCTATCAAAGAATCTTCCCCAGATTCTTCTTGAGGAGAAGCGATGGGAACTTCTTCTACTTCTGCTAAAGGTTCAATTACTAATTCGCGAGACGCTTGAACCCCTCCTGATAAGCGTTTGAGGAGCTTGGGACGGGGATCGTGTAGCAGATAAGTAATTTCATCCCCCACTTGCCAATCTTCAGTTGCTTTGACGACTTGTAGACTGCCTTGTCGTTTCACTAACAGGGGCAGAAGTTCTCCTGCCCTAATCAACGCTTGAAAATGGGCTTGTTTTAAAGATAGTCCTGGTTCTTGGAAATGGGTCACCCCTAACTTAAATTGTCCTTCTCTCAAGTATTGATTCCAGGTTTTGATCAATTGTTGGTCAACGAAGGCCCGATTGACTTTTGTTTTATTATTGGTGGTATTTTCAGGTGCATTACTAGGAAATACGGCAAACACTCGCGGGGGTTGAAATTCTTCAACGGCACGCTGGGCAAGAACAAGGTTAACTTCTCCGTTACTAGTAAGGGCCATGAAGGTTCCCATTGAATCAATCCCTGCTTCTTCTAACACCTCAGGATCAAGTCCACTACTTTGAAAGACTGGTAACCCTTCAAGTTTAGCTTCCTCACAAGCTTCAGGATCAGTATCGATCAAAACCACTGACTCGCCTTTTTGTTGAAATAATCTGCCAATAAACCGTCCCAAGGCATTACATCCCACAATTACTGCCCCTGTGGCTTCTAGGGAGTTAATTTTGAGTCCTTGAGCGACCCAACGGGCTGATAATCCTTGGATAAAAACCGTCATCATAATCGTGAGGAAAACCAACGCTTTAATAGAATCTCCCCCGTTAATCCCTCGTTGAGTCAGTAAGATAGCAAATAAAGAGGCAACGGAAGCTGAAACAATTCCTCTTGGTGCGATCCAGGCTAAAAAGAATTTTTGTCGCCAATGAAGATCACTATTGATAGTACAAAAAGCAACACTGATGGGTCGTACTACCCACATTAACGTTAAAACCGTCAAAACACTTCCCCATCCCAAGGCAAAAATACTATCAATAGAGAGATCAGCCGCTAGGAGAATAAACAAGACTGAAACGCATAAAACTGTCAATTGTCCTTTAAACCGTCTTAACAACCGTTCTTCGGGAATGGATGATGCCCTCACCACAATACCGGCTACCACAGTCGCCATTAACCCTGACTCATTACGACTAAGTTGTGCTAATCCAAATAAGCCCCAGACTCCTGCTAAAACAACCAAATTTTTGAGATCTTCTGATAAAAAGTTCGTATTTTTGAGAATAAAACCCAACGCAGCCCCAGAGATCCCTCCAATGATGGCCCCAATACCAAATCGTAGTAACAGCCCACTAAAAATTTCCAAGGCACTAGCATTACTATTGAGAATTGTATCGAGAACAACCACTGCTAAAATCGCGCCCACTGGATCGATGAGAACCCCTTCACTTTCGAGAATCGTGGCGACTTTACGGTCAACAGATACTTGTTTGAGGAGAGGACTGATCACAGTGGGGCCAGTTACCACAACCAAGGCAGCATAGAGGAAGGCAATAGACCAAGGAAATTCTGCTAACCAATGGGCAGCCATCCCTCCACCAATTAGGGTAATTAGAGTACCAAAAGTCACTAAATTACGAAGGCTACCTGAAACTCTTCCTAAATCCCGTAGTTCTAAGTTTAATCCCCCCTCAAAGAGAATAATAGCAACGGAAAGAGCGACCAAGACTTCTAACCCAACGCCAAGTTCGTGGGGATGAAGAAAATTCAGTATATCTGGCCCCAAAAGAATGCCGAACAAGAGTAAAAAGACGATGCTAGGCACTTTAAAAAATTCAGCAGTCACTTGGGCGCTGATGCCTGCAATGACAGCCATCACAATTTGTAGCGTAAGTTCAAAGGATACTTCCATAGGCTTAATGATGGCAGGCAACTTATACTAGTTTACGTGCTTCTTCATAACCTCCAAAATTGGTGAAGGAAAAAATCGTGGGAAAATTTCAGTTCAAGATTAAAAAATATGGAATTTATCCCCAGGTGATTTCTGTTGGTATTTTAACATTTAGATTCTAAAGACAATTATTCACTCAGACAACCTATTCTGTCACAAAAAA
>JBCDDV010000477.1:0-3465 GCA_039180145.1 Cyanobacteria bacterium P01_G01_bin.49
ATCCTTTAAGACTACTGCATTATTTAATATTTGCTTTTTACGTAATATATTTCTTTTCCCTTTCTGCATCAATACTTATGTCTTTGCTATCAATTGTCGAACGGGCTGGCATAGTGTGTTACACAAATAGCGACGTCTGTAGCTCGCTTATCCTCAACTTTATGAGAAAAGGATTTTTTCATACCTATGGAACTACATTTTGGTTTATCCCTATATTGTTTTCAACAACTATTCGAGTTTATTTAAAGCTACTGTTTGAAATAGTAAAAAAATTATGCAAGAAAGTAAAACTATCAAAGAGCAAATAGCAGGTTTTCACTATACGGAAAAGTCAAAACCTAGAGACAGTCGCCAACACGATTGGCATTTAAAATTTATTAAAAAATTTGGACATTTGCCAGACAGTAATTATAAGCGTAAAGGCATCAATAATCTTGGATTATTGCGATCGCCCTAAAGGTAAATTTAAGCAAAAACCATAAGAAAATGATAGATGAACTAAATAGGATCAACAATAATGTTTTGGTTTGCGGGACAATATTAACATCCGTTCTGCTAATATCTGCGGCTACGATAGTACTCAATAGCGGTAGCTTTAGCTATCAACGCGGAGATACAGCAATTCATGTTCAAGCTGCAGAAAAAGCAATAAACAACGAAAAATTTAGTAACAAACGACTGGCTGAAGAATTAGCTTATTTCAAACTTATTTTAGAGCAGAACAATACACCTCCAGAGGTAAAAGAAGCATTTGAGAAAGAATTAGAGCCTACTGCTAGTACCGCCATAGACAATGCAGATGAGTTGAGAGAGGTTGCCGAAAAAGTGATTTTGCCAGCCGAATAATTATGTGAGGAAGGTTAATAGTTGCTATAATTCTACGTGCGCAGCAGGATAAAGCGCGGAATTTAGTTCGCTGCTTGGCAACTCATTAAGTTTTAAGCTCAATGTTTGATGGTTCAAATCCGTCCCCTGCAACCAATACCCTGAAGAAGAAAAGCATAGTGCTGAAGCTGTACTGCTAGAAGTGGTGATGCTTAACCCACAACTAGGGCAGGTGATGGGTTAATCCTGTAGTTTGTAGGTTAACTAAATCAACCTTCTCTCTAACTAGTGAATACACGCGAGCGGAAGGAGAAAGTTTGAAAACGTGTAACCCAAGCTTGAAGGGCTAATAAGATAGTGATCGCTTATGACACGGCGATGAATCAAATACCCCGTAAGGCAGTCAACCTTGAGGGGTATTTGCTTGAGTTTCTTATCCCAAAAAGGCGATCGCTTTAAAACCGAAGCGTAAGACGCTAGTTTCAACTCCAGGCTCAGTACTCCATTCCGTATCCCAATCACTAATACTTATCTCATCGGGTAACGCCAATCCTAAAGCCAATTCATCTGTTAAATCTAGCTTGGGGAAAGTAGTTGTTTTTTTAATTGACACCTGATTAATTAATTCGCCGTTACTATATTCAGCGTTTGTCAGATAAAAGACTTTGTTGGTTTGTCTTTGTTGATATAGTCCGCTAAAAATAGAATAATTTTGATTGGGAAAAAATAGAGTACTAAAGGTATAAGACAGGTCAAATTGTACCGCAGGATTGAACAAATCTTCTGGATTCACGCTAACTAAACCTGAGTTAGTTAAGGTAGCAGTACCGATGTTATCAACTAAGATTCGATTAGTTCCGTAGTTGTGGAATTCACCAGGACTGGCATATACAGGAGAATAAGCTACTTTATTTTGATAGGCAATCCGTTGACCAAAAAAACTGCGATAGGCTGTATTCAGGTCTTCTGGTCTACCTATTCGGGTTGCTAAATCTATGGCAACAAAATTCAACTCGCCAGAAGGAATATCTTCATATCTAAACGTTCGCGTGCGCCAATCTTCGTATGTCTCTAACCACTGTTTTTGCCAGTTGCTCGGATCTACAACAATTTCATCGGGGATTTCTGTTGGATTTAATTCCGTCTGCGAGTTATTGTAAATCTCGGTTGAAATAATTAGACCGTTAGAATTGATATTGTAAACTCGAATTTGCGCCCATTCGCGGTCAAAAACCGAAGGGCGATCAAGAGGATCGCCACTATAATTAAAGCCACTCAAGTAAACCTGATAATTTGTAATATTGGGATCGTATTTTTTACCGCAACAGAGAATAACTTCTATACTGCCGTTTTGTAACGGGCTGATATAACCATCCCAATGCTCAAAAGAAGGAATCTGATGAACTAGAGTTTTCTTGTTGTCTCTAACTTGACAATAAATATTTTTAATTCCAGGGTTTCGCTTGCCAAGCACGGGGATTTCATAGAGATCTGCACGGTACAATGGATGGCGATCGCTAGTTAAACGAATAGAATTACCGTCACTATCGGTTGATACGGTATAAGTTGCGCTATAAATTCTGGCACTTGAATCACCATAAGATCCTGAAGTATGAGGGAAAGGTTGCCAACTGTCCCCATTTTCTAACTGACTGCCGTTAAATATTCGTTCGTGAAAAGAGGGTGCGTTGCTAAAACCAGTAAAAATTGGAGCTGCAAAACCACTTTGATCCCAGTCGCGAAAAAAATTCTCGGCAGTTTCAATAAAAGCATTTCTGTTCTGTGTAGTCCATCTAATATTACGTCCTTCGACAAAAGAATTAGCAGAGCCATTGCTGTTTGCAGGGAGAACGTAGTTAGCGCTTCCCCAAGTAGATAAATTGCCATTAAAAGGTTGAGTCAAGTGAACTCTAAAGTATCTAAGTTCTCTGGTAATTAATCCGCTTTCATTTCCATGCACATAAACATAGAAGTAATCAAACTCCTTGGGGTAAGTCGCGCTTGAATTTCTTGAGTAGCTTTCCATCGCATACCTTTGACCTAGAGTTTCAAACCGAAGTGTATATTCACTAGAGTTAACTTTAAATTCGTCAATGAACGTTTGTCTGTTAGGGTCATAACTCGGTTCGCGATACTGAAATCCACCCGCTCTTCTTGCCTCATTAGCTCCAAAAGCAAAAGGATTAGCACCACCAAAATACACTCCGTCGCTTGCCGATGGAGTACGAGTCTTGCAGCCCAAAAATACTAGCTGTTGACTATCAGGGGTAAATAAACTTTCTACAAAAAAAGCATTGTTCCCAAGGTTGATTTGTTTGAAAAAAGGTAGTTCGGGTTCGATATAATCATCGTATATTTGTTCTTTGGTTTTGTATTCTCCACCACCATCACCCAGAGGAATTATTTCGCCATTAACGGTATTTAAACTCCAGGTAGAATTTGTATATTCAATTGGTGTTGTGTCGTCTTCAAAATCATCAATGCTGAACAAATACGCCCAGACAAATCCCTTCTCTTCTAGTGGACTAGTTTGAGATTTAAAAAGTTTGACTGTGCGATCCAGTCGCAATTGATTAACACTAGCAAAAACCTGCCCATCTGCGATAAACACATTTTCACTTACTGAATCTACAGCAGCAG
>JBCDDV010000478.1:0-3465 GCA_039180145.1 Cyanobacteria bacterium P01_G01_bin.49
AGAAAATTACTCAGACCCAGGTAATAGGTTCCATCTTCTTCAGCTACAAATTCTAGATAGCCATCCCTTGAAGCAAAAAGTTCTCCAGGTCCTTGACTTGCCCAAGTTGTTACTAACTCGTTCCCTTCTGAATCAAATATTCGCTGTGCTAGAAAAGGACCTTGAGACAAATCGTTTGCAAAACCAGCCAAATTAGTAGGCGGCTCGCCACGTTGCCAAACATCACCATCGATAGCTACAACATCCCCTTCTTCTAATTCAAAGGAGTAAAAATCAACATCTTCAGTAGCATCAATGTAGGTATAAGTCCCGTCTTCATTGAGATAGCGATTGCCAATATTAAAGTCAGTTGAAGCTGTGAAAAATGTGGGATTACCTTCACTCAGTTCTATCGGAATTGCTTCAGGAAGCGTATCATTACGCTGGTTGAGCGCGTCCGCAGGAATTTCGTCAGCAGTATCAACAATATCGAAGCTACCACTACTAAAATCATCATTCACCTCATACCCATCACCAACTTCCAAGCTAAAGCTAGCAGTTTCTAACCCCTCAGCTTCCCCATCAGCAGCAACAGGAAGATTAATTAAAGTAGTAAAATCCCTGAGTAAAATATCAAAACCATCCTCTCGGACGTTGACAATTTCCCCACCATCACTTACTTCAATCGCATCTAAACGGAAGCTACTTAAACTGGGTGCTTTGACGACCACAAGTAATCCGCCTTCAGGTATCGTCTCCTCAGTAACGTTAAAAACATGAGCCGAAACCGTTCCATCTTCCTCCACTAAATAATTCGGTCCCGTATTTAAACTAACTAACGGTAAACCACTTCCCGGCATCTCATCCGTTGCCCCATCCGTTGCCTCACCTTCAGCATCTTCAATAGTCAATGTCACCGAACCCGCACTTTCATCAACCGTATATCCTTCCCCAGGTTCTACGCTTAACGTTAAATCTAAGGGACTATCTGCATCGCTGTCGTCAAATACAGGTAAAGTAATCGTTCCCGTTTGCGCGTTCAGACGAACCCGAAAACCGTTCGTATTGTCAGTAACACCGAGTATTTGAACGTTTTCCGATTGCGTGGCTAAGACATCAAATTGTCCTAGAGCATTTACTGTTTCGCTATTAACCGTAAGAACTAAACCACCTTCGGGTATTGGCTCATCGGACGAGAGCGTAATCACGACTTGGGTTGATTCTTCTTCTACTAGTACTGTTGGTGTAGCAGTAATTGAAATTGTCATGATTTTTATTGTATTAATATTGTCAAAACTTCATTGCTGTGGATTGTCCCATCACCATGCAAGCAGAAAGGGTTTGTGAGCAGAGGAGCTAGAGAGCAGGGAAAAATAAGTCTGTTTAAAGTATGCGTAGCATTTATTACCTTAAATCAAGACATTCTTCTGCCTAGAAAAACTAACTTCTTAATAGCCCTAACGAAATTCCTGCAACACTTAATTTGAGTTTTTTTGCATCGTAGATGAAATATATTCTCGGTAATTATACAGACTCTAACAATAGTTTTTGAATTCTAAACGGATTATTTTCTATCCCATACGGATTTTTTTGTCTATCTACAAGCTTTTTGATGCTGCTTGGGGTTTAATCCAAACTTGCGCTTAAAGGCTTTAGCAAAGGAAGGTACGCTAGCATAACCCACACGATAGGCAACTTCAGCAACAGTAATATTTTGTTGTGCCAAAAGTTGTTTAGCCACTTCTAAACGATGCGATCGCAACAGACCAAATACAGTAGTACCAAAACAGGCACGAAAGCCTTGCTTTAAGATAAAGTCGTTTAAACCCGCTTGATGAGCCAACTTTTCCAAGGAAGGTGGATTGCTCAAATCTTGCAATAAAATCTCTTTGGCATAATGAATACGCTCTATCTGGTCGGGCTTGAGGGAAACTGTTTTTAATTCTTCTTGTCCAATAGTTGCTTCATGGTCTAACACCAATCCCATTAACTCAATTACTTTGCTTTCTAGATACATACGCTTGACCATACCCTGGTAGGGACAGTACAAGATTTGTTGTAGTAGAGTTGCCATCATGGGCTGAATATCGGCAGACCTTGCATAAATTGGTTGTTCCGAGGTTTTGACTAAATGCTGAAGATTTTGAGGTAGCTCTCCTTCTGGAGAAACAGCAAAAGAACGGAGTATCGATGGTAAAATTGAAACATTAAGTTCAAAATAGGGTTTTTTCTCAGAACAGTCACAAACAGTTTGATGGTTTAAACCATTGCTCCTCAGTGAGTATTTTCCTACAATTTGTGGGATAAGAATTTCATCAGGTTTAGAAACAATGCTCTCTTGCAGTTTCCCTGAAAGCGTAAAACAACATCGGACGTAATTAAATTCTTGCTCAGAGTAATTTACTATTGTGCGATCGCCATGTTGAGCTTTGTTAATCCCTAAGTAAATACCTTCTCTTAACCAAATATCTCGCCACCACCCTTGAGCCATACGAGCATCAAACTTATAGGTGACATCCAAATCGTCTGAAGCGTCCCACTGTAGCTGCTCTTCATCAGCTTCCTGAAATTGCCCAAAAAATTCATCTTCTGTCAATCTAATGGTCATATTAATGCTAAGGTTTAACTCACTATGTGGAGTTGGTTATTGTGATTTAATTATATCTTTGGATGTTAGTCTTATTGTCATTGCTAATTGGCGAACTGCTTCACTGCCACTTCGTCACTACTTGAGGGAAATAGCTATTGTTAATTAATTATACTTTATGGATTTTCTGCACTAATCTCAATAAAAAACGATCGCAAGATATTATTTTGTTAAATTCTTTCTTTAGGCAAAAATTGCACAAAGATTTGACATTAAAAAGCGATCGCCTTGGATTAGGGCGATCGCCAAGCTAAACCAAGTCTAAATAAATAGCTAGTTTGCGTTTTACTTCTTGTAATAATTTTTTTTCTAATACTCCAATATAATTGACAAATCTTCTTTTATCGAAAGTTGCAGGATCGATGACTATCAATTCGCTATTTTTGCTCAAGCCGTTATCAGAAGATTTAGGCACAAACACTCTGGCTGCGCCACCAGAAGGTTTAGTTTGGCTGGTGAATGGGATAACTGTTATCTTTTGTCTTTTTAGGTTAAATCCCGTTTTGCTAATAATTAAACCTGGTCTAACTTTAGCAATCTCCGAACCTATTTGTGGCTCAAAATTTATTGACCAAATTGTTCCATGTCGATAATCTGACATTCTTGCTCCTCTTCACTCCAGCCTAACTGACAATTATCTATTTCCACTGCATCGGCAATCATTTCTGCTTCTTCTAACTTGTTAGTTTCTTGTTCTATCAGCAACGCAATAAGAGAGCTACGGCTGCGTTCGGTTTTTATCGCTGTATTAGCTAATAAATCTTGAGCCAATCCTCTTTGAGCTAGCAAATCCAGCTTTTGTTGTTGTTCTTCTGTTAAATAAACCGATATATTAGGCA
>JBCDDV010000479.1:0-3457 GCA_039180145.1 Cyanobacteria bacterium P01_G01_bin.49
ACGGGACTGAATATGAGAGGCTTTTTGGGCTAACTTACCATTTGCTTCTAAAAGAACCTGCCCCATTTCTTCAATAGAACTACACTGAGGCAACCAAACCTCTTTATCTTTGGTTACGGCATAATCACGCAATAATTCTAAGTTAATTTCTGGGATATAAGCATTAGGAGAAGGTAGGGTTAACCCCAGAATAGATAATCCTTTTTCTAAGGCAGCTTTTAATCCAGTAAATGTGACATCATTGGTACTGACATAACAGTCAGCTTTCCCTTTAAATACCCGTATTCCAGCACCTGTAGAGAGACGGGGAGAAATGCTGGTAATGGCATCTTCTTCAGCTAAACAACTAAGATAATTGACCCGTTCAAGGAAAAATTCTAAGAAATCAGCCCCGGCTGCCCTGCCTAATCCTAACAAAGTTGAGAGGGGGTCTTGCCAGCTACTGTCAAAGCGATCGCGGCTAGATTGATAGGTTAATTGGGGGAGTTCTTTGGAAATTAACAGGGTAGGTGACATAAGTGCTTTCCTTGGTAGGGTCTGGTGGCTATGGGTTCCTTTTGGTTATGATACCAAATCCCCAGATGAACTGACTTTTGTTCCCAAATTGCCTATCTCATCCAAAATGATACTGTTCCTACTTTTATATATAATTAACTTATCTAAAACACTTCTTAAATCACTTTGGTTTATGAAATTAGTTAGTTTCAAATTTAGATCACAGGGTGAAATGCTTATTGGGTCAATAATTGGCGAATTTTGTCGTTTTGTCCAGTGATCTAAAACACAAGCTCCAAAAATTGTTTGTTTTAGTTGATTGCGATAAACTTTAAGCGAAAATTGTATTTTAAGAGGTCAAAGAGGTTGTTTGTAAGATAAATTTTAAGCCGATGGCCCCTCATCTTAACCTGAGTTCGATATAAGGCAATTAGTGGACAACTTGTCAAAACTAGAAGCCTCAAACCCTTATTCTTTCGTGGAAACAATCCCAACTCCGAACTCCGAACTTCTAACACCGAACTCAGGTTCATCTTAATCAAGAGATTTGGGAAAATTGCATTTTTTTACAAGCAGTCTCTAAACGCAACTATGACTACAACAACAAACAAGCTAATTGGTACTTTTCTTGCTGGAATCTCAACAACTGTTGGCTTCGTGACCACAGCAGAAGCAGTGACAGTAAACCTCCACTCCAGTAACGTTGGCATTGGTTCTATCAATGTTTCAGTTACAGGAACAACGATCGTCATTGAAGAAAACTGGACAAGTACAGGGCCAGGTTTCTTGGAATTTAGTGATCTAGAGTTAAGTGTAGATTACACTATTCAAAAAATCATCACAAACAACTCAGGCGTTGATTGGAGTAGCTTTGCTAGTGAGTTATTAGATCCAATTGGGGACTCTAATGATACAGATGATCCTCTACCTTATCCAAGTTTTGTTCCGGCTGGATTTTCCACTTCAAATGACGAGGATGGGTTAAGTTTTGCCCAGGGAAGTGGACTACCACGGACATCAACTGCGTTTTCTGGATTAGTTGCTGACGAATTCACGGATGCACGGGATTTCCTTGACTTCATCAACGGAAATTTGGGCAATGGAGAGACGGATAACTTTCTCACCTATGGTTTGCGGGATAACAACACGGCTAATGAGAATCAACCTTTTCTGTTGAGTCAGCGTCCTAATGTGCTTTCTAGACCAACTGACCCTACACCTTCTGTTCCCGAACCCGCATCATTAATTGGGTTGCTGGGTTTTAGTGCTTTGGGTATGAGTTCCATCTCAAAGCGTAAAAGAAAGTAGCAAATAAAGACTGAAAAAAAGTTCTCTGACGAAAAATAGAAGTTTTTTATTTAGTCTAGTGAAACTTATTAATAGTACCCGCAAATTAATAGTACCCGCAAATTATCGCTTTTTTATGAATCTTAAAGAATCAACCTTCTTTTTATCTTTTTTCACTCAATGTGTTGCCGTAATTGTTGGCGATTAAACCGCCAACAATTACTATCTTTTGACAGGACATCTCGAAAGTAGGAAAAGTGAGATTGAACATCGTCGAACTAAGTTGCATCTGAGCTTTGTATTGGAAGTGATGGATAGGAAACATCGTACTTTACCAATGCCTGTTTAGCTTGTTTAATGAGATCGGTTTTGTAAATAAATTCGTCCCTTGCATCAATAGGATAACATTTGAGTTTGAAGTGAGTTCCCCAAGGTTTTTCATCGATAACAACTAAAATAGGAAGGGTTAGTTGTGTATATTTGCTGGTGTAGGCAACACGATACAAAGTCCTCATAACTATTTCTACATCAACCCCGTGAGCAAAATAAAAATTAGCAACTACCTGCGCTTCTACTTCTCCTTTGTTGGAATTAGCAATTGCTTCTGTCCAAATTTTATTGTGGGGGATGGTAACGGTGTTGTCATCAGGAGTTTGCAAGCGAATGCCTCGTAAACCGTAGCTGATAATTTCCCCGTAATGCTCTCCTATTTTCACGCGATCGCCCACTTGATAAGGAGACTCAAACAAAGCAATTATTCCAGCAATCACAGAACTAGCATAATCTTTAAACGCAAAACCCAACGCGACTGCTAATGTTCCTGTGGCAGCTAAAACATTATTAGGAGATAAATTTAAAAATAAATTTCCCAATAGCACCCCAGAAAGGGTTAATAATAAGGCCCGCCAAAAAGGTAAAGATTGCTTGATCGCTAAACGATATCGCAAGGCAACTTTTTCAGATAGCCAACCAATCAAATGATCGATAACCCATATCCCCCCATAGGCGATCGCAATGACAATGATAGCTTGGACAATTTTAACCGTTGTAATGTCAGCAATCAGTTCTTTGGCTTCACCAACAGCACTATCGTCAGTCGTTTGAGCCAATAGAATCGTATACTTTGAAATTGCCCAATTAAGCAAACTCAGTTAATGGGACATTAACTGTTTTCTCCTACAGGAAATTTGTTCTTATCTAAATCTTTTGTGATTTGGAGATAATAAGCTGGGTTCAGCCAAAATAAATTTTCGTCATATTCAATTACCCCAGAACGACGTAAATATTGAAGTTGGGCTTGTATCTTTATTTCATTCTCCCCCAAACTGATGGCAAGAGCAGATAAACTTATTTTTCCATGCAAGCAAAGGGAAAAGAGGAGGTAACGGTCGTCTTGAGAAAGGGAGGGTAAATTAGGTCGCCGTGGCTGTTTGACCAGGGTACTGTTTGCAGCTTGCTGTTCTTCCTTAGAAAAGTCGGCATCGGTTGATTCTTTTTTGTCTTCCTGTTCTAGTGAGCATAACGAATGCAACCATAGTTGAGCAGCAACGGAACTTGATCCATGAGCAATATCTGCTAAATCGTCAAAATATCTTTGCTCTGCTTTAGACTGCCAATGTTCCGATTTTTCAGACCAATCATCTGGGAGATCATTCTCCTTACTTTCACCGATCTC
>JBCDDV010000480.1:0-3450 GCA_039180145.1 Cyanobacteria bacterium P01_G01_bin.49
AAGCCAATTTTTTAGGTTCAAATGCAGTTAAGTAATTGTATAATATGGTCAGTTCATCAGCAATAAAGCCAGGATCACTCAAATTATTATTTCTTTCATAAACTAACAAAGATTTCATTAAAGCCCCAATATCATGATTGGGACTTACTAACCGTAAAGCAACAACAAATTCTTCTCCTGGTTGAGCAGAGGAAGTCAATAATATTCTTCCGGAGGAATCAAATAAATCTCCTTCTTGAACTAAATTTCCATTGACAAAAATTTCAGCAATTTCTGCCCACCATGCTAAAGAAAGTCTTAAGGTAAATCCAACTAAAGGGTACCCGTTTAAGTGTTTGGGAATGATAAATCGTTGAATTAACCATTTAACTTTTCTCCCTGCTTCCCAAATTATATAATCTTGCTCATTAACCTGAGATAATTCTAATTGCTCAAAATTCATTGAGTTTGGAGAGATATCCTCTGAAGTATTTAACCAACTCTGTTGAACATTCACTTGTGTAAGTTGGCGTAAGCGATCAATAATTTGAGTGATTTTCATTTTTTAGCTATTATCAAAGTAATAAGAATTATAATTAAGACTATCTCCGTCCCAATTAATCCAGTGAGATTCCTAGCATCTTCGGGACTGATAACAAAATACTGACGAAATAGGGTGTAGGGTAAAATTTGTAAGATGAGAATTCCAATCGTAAATGCGATAATACTCCAAAAAGTTTTAAGCCATAAACTCACTGAGATAACTAAATCAAAAATGAGTAAAATGACATCCATAAGTTGCCAATAAACGGGAGTTTTTGCCCAAGGGATTTCTCCTAATCCTATAATGTTACCAATATGAACTAAAGCCCCATATAGTAAACAAATTGATAAAAACCTTAAATAAAAACCTATCCAAGTTTGAGAAACTGAGTCTTTTAAGAATTGCAATGATTTCATTGAGTTCAAAATCTCACCTCATCTCTGACAATACCTAGATTTTTGTATTAGACTGAATGATGATTTTATCCATCTATTTGAAATGCCTTGATTGTCTAGAAAACGGTCTAAAAAAAATTAAATCTATCAAAAGCGTATCCTATGTCCCGCCAATTGCATGAATCTCAGACAACTGAGTCTACCCTAACAGAAACTCGAAAAGCCGACCATATCAAAATTGTGCTACAAGAAGATGTAGGTAGTAAAGGGATAACAACAGGGTTTGAGCGATTCTTTTTTGAACATACAGCCCTCCCTGAAGCTGATCTTGATGAAATTGACCTCAGCTTACAACTGTGGGGCAAACGACTACAAGCCCCTTTACTCATTAGTAGCATGACTGGGGGAACAAAAGCTGCCCACACTATCAACTTAAATTTAGCAGAAGCTGCCCAAGCCTTGGGAATTGCTATGGGTGTGGGTTCTCAAAGAGCCGCTATAGAACAGCCAGATTTAGGAAAAACTTACAAAATTCGCCAAATTGCTCCCGATATTCTTCTATTTGCTAACTTAGGAGCCGTTCAACTCAACTATGGTTATGGAATTGACCAAGGGCGACAAGCGGTTGACATGATCGAAGCAGATGCCCTCATCCTTCACCTTAACCCGTTACAAGAAGCCGTTCAAGGAGAAGGCGATCGCAACTGGAAAGGACTTTATCAAAAAATTGAAACCCTAGCCACTCAGTTAGAGGTTCCCGTCATTGCCAAGGAAGTCGGTAATGGGATCAGTGCCACTGTTGCCCATCGTCTCGCCGCTTGCGGTGTGGCAGCCATTGATATTGCTGGGGCAGGGGGAACCAGTTGGAGTGAGGTAGAAGCCCATCGACAAAGAGATCCTCGTCGCCGTAACATTGCCCATTGCTTTGCAGGTTGGGGCATTCCCACCGCCTTATCTTTGATGGAAGTTCGTCAAGCTATCCCTAACTTACCCGTGTTTGCCAGTGGGGGCATTCGTAGCGGGATCGATGCAGCCAAAGCGATCGCCCTAGGGGCAACGTTAGTCGGGAGTGCAGCCCCTCTCCTAGATGCAGCTACCCATAAACCCCAAGCGGTTTACGAGAAATTTGACTTACTTCTAGAAACTTTAAAAATTGCCGCCTTTTGTGGAGGGGCATCGACTTTAAATGAGTTAAAAAAAATTCCTTTGCGTCGGACAGATACTTGGGAAATTGTTAATCGTAATTATTCCTAACTTAAAACTATCAAAAATTCAGCTTTTTTCTATGGAAATTAAACGTTTACCCGCCTTATCTGATAACTATATTTTTCTGCTTCATGATCCCCAAACTAATCAAGCTGCGGTAGTTGATCCGGCTGAAGCAAAACCTGTTTTAAACTGCTTAGATAAATTAGGGACAGAATTAGTGGCAATTTTCAACACTCATCACCATTTTGATCATGTTGGTGCTAATAAAGAATTAATACGAAAATTCCCCAATCTCTGTGTGTATGGGAGTAAAGAAGATAAAGGCAGAATTCCTGGACAACAGGTATTTTTAACCGAAGGCGATCAAGTCGAATTTGCCCAAAGAATTGGCAAAGTTTACTTCGTTCCTGGACATACTCGCGCCCATATTGCTTACTATTTTCCCCCAAACTTGGCTGAAGAAACCGGAGAATTATTTTGTGGTGATACTATTTTTGCGGGGGGATGTGGTCGTTTATTTGAAGGAACACCGAGTCAAATGGTTCAATCATTAACAAAACTCCGAAATTTACCAGATAATACTCGTATTTGGTGCGCCCATGAATATACTTTAAATAACCTAAAATTTGCTTTGACAGTTGACTCTGATAATACTGAGTTGCAAAGGCGTTATCATCAAGTTGGAAAAGCCCGTCAAAATCAGCAAGCCACTGTTCCCTCTTTATTAGGAGAAGAAAAGAAAACGAATCCTTTTTTACGATGGGATAAACCCGCTTTACAAGCAACAGCAGGTATGAGTGATCCTGTTAGAGTTTTTGGTAAGATTAGAGGAATGAAAGATAATTTTTAGAAAGAAATGACAGTAATAGGATCGACAATTAAAGAAAAAATTGATTATTATCTTGAAGATTTTGATAGCTCCATTGGAATAACAATTAATTGCATTATTTTGGGGCTAATCTTACTATCTTCAGCTATTTTTGTCGTTGAAACTTATACTTTGCCTGATGCTATTCTTAATTTATTGCAAAGATTAGATACGATTATTTTAGGATTATTTACCATTGAGTATATCACTCGTTTTTGGTGTGCAAAATCTAAACGAGACTTTGTTTTTAGTTTTTTTTCTTTTATAGATTTACTTTCAATTTTACCCTTATTTATTGGATTTGTTGATATTCGCTATGTTAGAATTCTTCGCTGTTTTCGTGTTTTGAGATTACTGCGATTAATTAACTTTGAAAAGTCCCTCTTGAAGATAAATTCTGAAGATGGAGTAGTTTTCGTCCGAATATTTTTGATTTTATTCTCATTGATTTTTAT
>JBCDDV010000481.1:0-3449 GCA_039180145.1 Cyanobacteria bacterium P01_G01_bin.49
AAAAGGAACCTTCAAAGAAAGCCAAGCGTTAGAGCAAATTTTAACTAAGCTCAACGATCCTGGTTGGCGCATTCGCCTTCAAGTGGCCAAAGCATTGACTAAGTTCAATACACCCCGTGCTTTAGAAGCTTTAGAAACACTCAAGAAAGATGGAGATCATCGTGTGGTAGGAGCCGCTTTAGAAAGCCATCTTTAGGCACAAATTGCTAATCTTAAAGAAATATTACTTTGTTCATCAAATCTGAGACGAATTAGTCGCTTTCTCTCTATCGTCATAAAGGAAATATTAGACCTGGATCGAATATCTATGTTTCAGTTATTTCAGGAATTCCTGGAAACCGAGTTAGAGAAGCATTTTAAATTAGAGAGCCGTCCTATTCCTTCTGGTCTAGACTACAAGGTGAGTGATCGAGGTAAAAATCCAGCAACCATTCAAAGTTGGTGTTACGAGTGTCATGAATTAAGGAAAATTCGCTACACCTATATTGACGCTGGAGAAACGTCTCAAATTTTTAACAGTGTTATTTATCCAAGCCATCATTACGATCTTCCCCTATTAGGAATTGATTTTTTGTCCTTTGGCAAAAAGAAAATTCTTGTTGTTTTGGATTTTCAGCCTTTGTTTCAAGATCAAGCTTATCTCGATAAATACATTGAACCAATGCGTCCTCTTCGTGATAAATATCGCGAGTTGGCTCAGGATTTAGAGATGAAGTTTTATGATGCCAATCAATATTTTTCTCAAAATCTACTCTTCGCAAAAACTGATGCTGATACAGTTGTTAACTGCCTGTTTCCAGCTTATAAAGAGTATTTACAGTTATATTGGCAACTTTTAGAACAGGCGCAACCTTTAACTGCAATTGAAGATATCGAACGTATTACTAAAGCACAAAAAGACTATGATCGCTATAGTGCTGAAAGAGATCCTGCATCAGGATTATTTAGTAGCTATTTTGGTCATGAATGGTCAGAACGTTTTCTCCACGAATTTTTGTTTGAAGATTCAAATGCTTTAGCAGTTGTTAGTCGTTAATTCGGCTTTTCGTTGCTCACGATGTTTCAACAGTCCTGAACAAAAAGGAAAAAATACTGACTAATTGCTCACCCAAAAAACGAAGGCAAATTCCAATTTCTTACTTCTTATGTCAAAATGACCCTATATCAGCCTTTTCTAGACCATGCGATCGCACTCCTTAATAAGCGTTTAGATCTGCAACCTTATCCCATTCCCGAAGGATTTGAATACAAAGAAGAAGTAACGGGAAAAGGGAAAAGACAAGAAACCGTTGTCACCTCTAGTTATGGGTTTAAATCCCCGAAACTTCGTCAAATTCGGGCAGCCCATGTTCAAGGGGGTGAGGCATTACAAGTGCTTAATTTTGTGATTTTTCCTCACCTTAATTATGATTTGCCCTTTTTTGGCGCAGATTTAGTTACTTTACCAGGAGGACATTTGATTGCCATTGATATGCAGCCTTTGTTTCATGATGCTGCTTACCAAAAAAAGTACAGCGAACCGATATTAAGTGTATTTCAATCTTACCAAGAACACTTACCTTGGGGTGGAGAGTTTCCTGATGATGCGAAACCCTTCTTTTCTCCTGCTTTTATTTGGACTCGTCCCCAAGCAACAGAAACAGTACAAACTCATGTATTTAACGTATTTAAAGATTATCTCCACGCTTATTTGGAGTTTGTTCAAAAAGCAGAACTAATTAGCGACAAAGAACAATTGGAAAAGATTTTAGCTGCCCAACGCCGTTATATTGCTTATCGTGCCGAAAAAGATCCTGCCAGAGGAATGTTTACTCGTTTATATGGTTCTGAGTGGACAGAAGAATATATTCACGGTTTCTTGTTTGATTTAGAACGTCAATTAACTTTAGATACATAAGCAGCTATACGTACCAGGGTTTTCTTTTACAACCTGAGTTCGGGATAAGAAAATCTAGTAGAAAGTCGGGAACATGGAGAAGTGAAGATGTAAGGGAGGGGATGTGAGGAGAGGGAGAGGAAGAAGTAATGGAATGAGGGGAAGACAATCAACAATGTACAGAACTCCCCAATTCCTTAAACCGAACTGAGGTTATAATATCTATCTTCGGACTGAGTTTTGGTCAATTAGAATTCTTGAAGTCATATGATTGTGAAATAACTCATGGTAAAAAGAAAAGGCTATTATTAAGAACTTGATTTAATAATAGCACTTTCAAAAATTCAGAAAAAAATTGATGTAACGCCTAGAAAGCCGTTGAAAGCTAAGGAACTTTAACCGCAACTCTCTTGGTCAAAAATCGTTTATTCTCCCGCAGACCAAGGCTTGAGAAAATCTGGATATAGAGTAAGGCCACCATCAACAAACAGGGTTTGACCAGTAATGTATGCAGCATCATCAGAAGCCAAAAAAGCTGTAATTGCTGCCATTTCTTCAGAAGTCCCAACTCTTCCCATGGGAATGTGACTTTCTACTTGTTCTTTTTTCTGAGGATCATCTACCCAACTATTAATGGGTGTAGCGGTTGCACCCGGCGCGATCGCATTGACTCGAATACCCTGGGGTGCATATTCTAAAGCCAAAGTTTTTGTCATATTTCCCATTGCACCTTTACTCATAGAATAGCTAATATAGGTAGGTCTAGGAATAATTTCATGGACGCTAGACACATTAATGATAATGCCACCATTTCCCCTGTCTATAAAGTGCTTAATGGCTTCTCTAGCGCAAAGATAAGCCCCGCGCAAATTAACCTCGATCACTTTATCGAACTCAGAGGTTTCTAACTCATGAGAAGGAGAAGAGGTTTGAAGGCCTGCATTGTTAATTAAAATATCCAAGCTACCTAATTCTTTGATGACTTTATTACACATACGAATAATGTCTACTTCTTCAGAGACATCTCCTTCTACCGGTAACTCTCTCCCACCACAACCCCTAACTTGAGTACACATCTGATCAATCAATTCCTTTGTATCTTCAAGCTTGTCTGGATCGTTACGATAATTGAGAGCCACATTGGCACCTTCTGTCGCAAAGTAAGCCGCGATCGCTTGCCCAATCCCTGACGTTGCTCCTGTCACCAAAACGTTTTTGCCTTTTAAGCCTTTCATTAAACTGGACTCTTTAATTTATTGTTTAAAAGCAATTATGAATCAGTTTGATTATGGGATGTATCCATCTTAAGCCATAAAAAATGAAAGTATCTAGAGTAAGATTAAAAAGACTTACCCTACAGGCGAGAAAGTCTTCAATCGTTGCACTAAAGAAAGACGACTTAATTATTCTCGATTCCCAATAGAGCGTCTGCAATATTTTTTTCTTGGCTTAAAAATAACTCCTTATAAAGATTTTCTTTGTACAGCATCTGTTCGTGCATTTGTACTAACAATTTTTGGGCATCCTCACGGGATAATTGCTTAACTTGATCGCTAAATATCCTGTGACTCAA
>JBCDDV010000482.1:0-3446 GCA_039180145.1 Cyanobacteria bacterium P01_G01_bin.49
CTTGCTGATGCTGCTCCAGACTCAATTGCTCCTTTAAAATTATTTGGTGGAGACCCCAATGAACTTCTTGGAAGTAATGCAACTCTAGTTGGTTTTGGTTTAAGGGGTTTAGGTAGCGAGGGTGTTGATGAGGATGGCATAGAATCTGAATTTGATGAGGGTGAGTTGCGTTGGGGTGCTGAAAATACTATTGATGTTGTTGGTGGTGTTTTTGATCCAGACCTTAGTGTCCTCTTTTACTCCAATATTATTGAACTTGACTTTGATGATGAGAATTCATTTACTAACACTCTGGTTAGTCTCGGTAGTAGTTCCGTTCCCCTACAAAATGAGGGGACTAGCGCTGCTGGGGATAGTGGCAGTCCTCTCCTAGTAGAAAAAGGCGACGAGTTATTAATTGCTGGGGTTCTTACTAGTGGATTATTTCCTACCTCCGAATTTGGTGCCATATCTGATTATACTGGAGTTATAGAACACCGCGATTTCATAGAAGAACTTGGCGGTCAATTTGTAGGTGATTTTGTCACAGAGGAACCTCCAGCTACAGATGATATTCAGAATGGTAGTTTTGAAGAAGGTTTAAGTGGTTGGAGTATCATAGGAGCTGCGGGTTCACCAACTGATTTTGGTACGCCAACGTCAGACGGTGAATCTGATGCCTTCATTTATAACGATCTCATGGCTGTAAGTGACTATGAAATAGAAGAGTTTTTAAGATTAGCACCAAGAAGTTTAGAAGATTTATCAGGTAGTTTCCCTTTTGAAGGTTCTGCTATCAAGCAAACTTTTACAGCAAATGCTGGAGATATTGTCTCATTTGATTTTAACTTTTTGACAGATGAATTTGCAGCCGAAGATTTTGGTGAAGAAATGTTCAATGACTTTTCTTTTGTCTCTCTTTCTGGTGATGGATTAGAGAATCCTTTCTTAGAGATATTAGCTGATACTTCCTCTAATTTTGTTCCTTCTGATACATACTTCTTTGACGAAACAGGATATCAAAGTTTTTCTTATGAGATTCGTGAGACTGGAACTTATACTCTAGGGTTTGGCGTTGCAGATGCAGAAGAATTTACTGGGTTTTCTGGACTTTTAGTTGATAATGTGGCGCTTGTTTCCACACCAGAACCCACTACAACAATAGGATTATTTGCTACTGTTTTTGGAGCATTTTCTTTCCTGAAGCGTAAAAAAAAGTAATATGACAGTAATTAGCTATTAGCTTTTTACTTTCTCTGAAAATATCTCAGCTTTCAAGGCTGTTGATCTACTTAACTTCTAGATGCAAGTGCTATATTTCCAAATATTGGAACTAATATTAATCCCTACTCTTAAGGTTAGTTGGAGTAGGGATAATTTTTCTCAATTAGGGAACAGAGAATAGGAAAATTCTTACAAGGGTTTTGATATTGTAAGAAACCCTTCTGTCTGCAACATAGCTGCCCTCTGCCTTCCTTAGTATCTGGAATAAAAGCAAAACAATATTTGTTTGTGATTTCATAAATTAAAGTGATTGTAGATAGCCAGATTAACTATCTGGACTTTTGGAAAAAAGTAAAATATATTTACCTTTATCCTAGAATTAGAGAAGGTTATACCTAAGTCTACCCCCAAATCACCCCTAAATCAGCTTTATGTTGAGCAAAAATTTCTTGATTCTTTTGTAACCAGCAAAAAAATTTGTAGGAAACACCAGTCATAAATGTTTCTAATGTCTCTGTAAAATTTGTCAAAGTGGTGCGAGAATAACGCTTTCTTAAACCACCCATTAATTGTTGATAAACAATAAAAGTATAGGCCACAAAAACTAGAATAAAATGACGGCTCATACTGGTTTTATCTCGGACTTGATATTCTTTTAAGCCCAACCATCCCTTAGCTTCCCTATAAAATTTTTCAATATAGTTTCTATCAGAATATGTTTTAACTATCCATTCTCCAGTCACACTTTTATATTGTTTATTTGTGATTAAATAATCAATTTCAGTGGCTTCAGACATAGAACTATTATTCATGACGATTGCAATAGTTCTGGGACCAGTTAAACCTTTGGTTTCTACTTCTATGATACCCACCCAAACTGTTTTGGGTATATCTTGTTCTAATGTTACTTCTTGAAAAGCATTTTGAGGTAGAGATAAGGCGATTTCATCTAACCTTTTTTGTGATTGTTTTTTGCCAGTTTTTTGATTAATAACACTCACCAAACGATTTTTAGCCAAACCACCTATATAGTTAAGTTCCAATCGTTCTAACTCCTGTAAAAATGAGGAATTATTTCCATAACCTCCATCCACTAAAACTACACCAGGTCGATATTTTCTGGACAAAGTTTTTTTTACTAACTTGATTGCTAAATCAGGTTTTTTGACAAATTTTTGATCTTCTTTTCCATCTGGTAAGGATGATGACTTTTGGTATAATTCCACATCTAAAGGCAGACTTCTCACTCCATCATATAAATGGCTTGTAACTATTACTACTCCATTATCTGTTTTACCAATTTCTCCTAGATATTGTTTACCTACTCCCGAAGTGAAATTACCACTCTTTCTATGGCCTGAATCGTCAATAATCAGAGAAAATCCCTTCCTAATTCTCGTCTGATTACCTTTATTCATAATTTGTAAACGACGCTCATTTACTAACTGTTCATCCCATTGTGCAAAGCTCATAAAATGGTATATATTATTGTAGGTCGCACCAACAAAGTTGTTAGTTATTTGAGCAATATTTTTCCTTTTACTTTCTCCAAGTAATCCCGCTAAATAGTAACGGAATCCCTTTTTTTGGCCTTTGGTTTTAAATAAATCATCAAACTTTTGACACCACTTTTCAAAGCATGGAGGTAAGGCAGATAGGATTGTTTCTCTCATCTTTGGACTATATCAAGGTGAAAGTATTGCTGTATAATGATTTTAAACTATTTTAACCCATTTTTTATCAAAAGTCCAGCTATAAAGATTCCCATATTAGTTATCGATCAAGGTTGGAGGCAATTAGCTAACTCGAAAATAGCGTTTGTGGAGCTTGAGCTAAGATGCCTCACAGTGCCCATTCTCAGAATGTACCTCTTAGTCATTTGTCAAAAAATTTAGATACGTTTGCCCTGGACAATCTAGAAATTATGGATGTTTATGGAAGTTTTATATTTCGATCAGATTTTTGACGAACTATGGTTTCTAATAGAAATATCGAAATTGCCAGCTTTAAGAACATTCCATAGTTAGATATACAAAATATTTTGTTTACTTCTATAACTTCCCTGGTGTTTATCATTCCTAGGTGCAATCATACTTAACAGATGGAATTGCAAACATATTTACAGTTCGTAGTGAGTAGTCAGAGAATTTCTAAGTAGTTCTTAATAACCTTTCTAGAAAAATCTGTATCCATAACTACGAGACAAAGAAAATTATTTATGTAATCTTTCATCTCTCTGTATC
>JBCDDV010000483.1:0-3442 GCA_039180145.1 Cyanobacteria bacterium P01_G01_bin.49
CCAATTGAGTACGAGGAACTACCCCATCTTGAACAAAATAATTGGGACTAATATTTCCTGCTGCTGCAAAGGCTGCTTTTCTTCCTTTCCAAAATTTTAAGCGTGTTTCTAAATCATTCGCTGAGGTAATTTCTCGTGAGCCGTTTTGACGACAAATATGAGCAACTTTCTCTTTATTTGCAGAAACTTCTACTTGTAAACCATCTAATTCAACTAACAAAATAGCAGCAGCATCTCTAGGATAGCAATTGGTTTTAACAGTATCTTCGACTGCATTAATACAGAAATTATCCATAATTTCCATACCCGCAGGAATGACCCCAGCACTAATAATATCAGCCACAGCTTGGCCGGCTGCTGCTACACTGGTAAAATCTGCTAAAACAACACAAATCGCTTCAGGGGTTTTGAGAATTTTTAAAGTAATTTCTGTGGCAATACCTAAAGTTCCTTCTGAACCAACAAATAGTCCGGTTAAATCATAACCAGGCATCTCAGAAATACTGCTCCCAACATCAATAATTGACCCATCAGGAATGACTAATTTTAAGCCCAAAACATGATTCGTTGTTACCCCATATTTTAAACAATGAACTCCCCCAGAATTCTCAGCAATATTACCCCCAATAGAACAAATAATTTGACTCGATGGATCAGGTGCATAATAAAAACCTGCCCCACTAACCGCTTGTGTTACCCAATTATTAATAACACCAGGTTGCACCGTAACTCGTTGATTTTCTAAATCAATATTGAGAATTTGTTTCATACGGGCAGTGACGATTAAAATGCAATCTTCGACAGGTAATGCCCCTCCAGACAACCCCGTTCCTGCCCCTCTTGCCACCCAAGGAATTTGGTAATTGTGACAGATTTTAACGGCTGCAGCAACTTCTTCAGTAGTGCGGGGAAGAACCACTACAGCAGGTCGTTGACGATAGCTAGTCAACCCATCACATTCATAGGTTAATAATTCTTCCTTGCGGCGAATGACTCCATCTTTGCCGATCGCCGCTTCTAATGCTTTGATGATTGGTTTCCACTTTTTATCAGTATCGTTGCGAAGTTTATTAAATAGCATGATACATGGTTTTAAATTCCTCTACTTATTGTAGAAGAAAGGGGAGACTGGGAGACAATTACAGCATCGTGGGACTGAGTAAGAGACAAAAATTGGTAGAGGCATAATATGTCATTCCCCTACACCGTTTGCAAACAAGCAATGGTCTAATCTTCGTAAATTCTTGCTTCTAGGGAACTTGGATTTTCATCACAGTAAAGTTCAAAGTTACTTTTTGGCTTCTCCACAAAATCACTTTTACTGAGAATATCGCTAATAGAAATAATGCCTAGCAATTTTCCTTGAACGACTGGTGCGCGACGAATACGAGTATTGGCAAACAAACGAGCCACATACTCTACACCCAAATCGGGATTGATGGTGATGCAGGGTTTAGTCATAATTTCATAAACCCGCATTTTCTTGGGATCGTGTCCATAAGCAGCCACTTTGTAGATAATATCGGTTTCTGTGACTGTGCCATAGGGATCGTTATCATTACGAGGTTCTACAATTAAGGCTCGTAATCCCTTATCTTTCATCAATTTGACGGCTTCTGCTACGGTAGCTGACCCCCGAATAGTAATAACCTCTTTGGTCATAATCTCTGATGTTTTCATCATGGTGCTTTTCTCTTAAAATCACAACAAAATAGTTAATCTTTTAGTCTTCGTAAATTCGACATTCACTGGCATCAGGATTATCTTCACAATATTGAGCAAAGGCAGTTTTTGCTTTTTGTTCAGCTTTTTGATGTGCTGCTTCTGTTTGCAATTCTTCGACGACATCCCAAGCTGCGGCGCAGTCTGGAGAGGTAGCTCCTTTTTCGTCACAAATTTTTCTTGCTTCTTCCCGTGCTGCTTCAATTTCATCTTCAATAAACAACTTCTTTGGCTTTTCAACAAAGTCGCTTTTATGAAGAATATCGCTAATAGAAACAATGCCTAGCAATTTTCCTTGAACCACGGGGGCGCGACGAATACGAGTATTGGCAAACAAACGAGCCACATACTCTACACCCAAATCGGGATTGATAGTAATGCAGGGTTTAGTCATAATTTCATAAACCCGCATTTTCTTGGGATCGTGTCCATAAGCAGCCACTTTGTAGATAATATCGGTTTCTGTGACCGTGCCATAGGGATCGTTATCATTACGAGGTTCGACAATTAAGGCTCGTAATCCCTTATCTTTCATCAATTTGACGGCTTCTGCTACGGTAGCTGAACCCCGAATGGTGACCACAGTTGAGGTCATGATATCTTTAGCTGTTATCATGGCTAATTAATGGTTTGAGTGAATAAATAGGACAAAAAACTTATTTTTTGGACAAATTTTCGAGATTCAAGCAATTGCTTTTGAAAAGATTACTTGTTCAAGTTTAGGCGTTAATTCGTGTACAATCTTTGGATGAATTGTTCTACTAATTCCTGGGGCATACACTTCAACAACTTGAGCGTTATGAAAATATATAACCATTAAATAGTCACAGTGTGAACATTCAGTTTGAATCACTTGGCGATCAGGATAAGTGGTTCCCGTTGCTTCGTCACTACTATAATAACGACGTTGTGCATAATGACCACAATTAGAACATCGAACCTGTTGATTAATCTCCATAACAAATCTCTATTACGTTTGGATCTCTAAATGAGTAATCAGCAATTAATAATCAATTACTCAACTAATACCTAAAGTTTAAAGGTGTTTTTCTAAGGCTTCTTTAAAAGTTTCGTAGGGAGCTTTTCCTACCAGGTTTTCTACCACTTTCCCATCCTTAAAAATCAGAACAGCGGGAATACTCCGAATGCCATATTTTTTGGCATTATCTTTGTTTTGATCGATATCCATTTTGAAAACTTTAGCACGACCTTCATATTGTTCGGCAAGCTGATCGATAAAAGGACTAATTAGGCGACAAGGGCCACACCAACTGGCCGTGTAATCTACCACCATTGGTACAGAATCAGCTAATAGTTCTTCAAATTCATTGTTCTGGATAAAAGTTGCTTTTGTCATGATAATTTTCCTTAAATTAGAGTTGCTTCATTTTGAAAATCAAGCCTTAGTATAATTCGTCTTCTTGATGAGTTGAAATGGTACAATTTGAAGTGGGATAAGCAACACAAGTAAGGACAAATCCAGATTCAAGTTGATCGTCATCCAAGAAAGCTTGTTCTGATTGATCCACTTGTCCTTCGACAATTTTGCCCGCACAACTTGAACAAGATCCAGAACGACAAGAAATAGGAAGCTCAATGTCATTTTCTTCGGCTGCATCAAAGATATATTGATCATCAACCACTTCAATGGTTTTATCGAGTCCTTCTGCTTGGTTAATTAATCGAACTTGGTAGGTTGCCATGTTTTTTTGAGTTTAAG
>JBCDDV010000484.1:0-3438 GCA_039180145.1 Cyanobacteria bacterium P01_G01_bin.49
CAAAATTAAAAGAATGCAGAATTTAGAATTAGGTTTTGCAACGGGGATTTTTTATAGATAATAGATATGTCTCTAATATTTAATCAAGAAGCCCTAATTCTAAATTCTAAATTCTAAATTCTAAATTCTAAATTTTTTAACATGGGTTATGTAGCAATTAAAGGGGGAGAAAATGCCATTGAATCAGCTATTCAATTATTAGATTTTCTCCGTACTCAAAATAACGACCAATCTCCTCTTTCTCTAGAAACAATTCAACATCAACTGCACTTTCTTCATAGTCGCGTTCTCTCAGAAGGCGGACTTTATCATCCCGAATTAGCCGCTTTAGCCATTAAACAAAGTGCGGGAGATACCTTAGAAGCAGCCTTTTATTTAAGGGCTTATCGTTCTACTTGTCCCCGCTTAGGAGAAACCCCCTGTCACAATGGGCAAAATATGCGTTTGATTCGTCGTATTTCTGCTGCCTTTAAAGACATTCCAGGGGGACAAATGTTAGGGCCAACCACTGATTATTTGCAGCGTTTATTCCGTTTTGAACTATTAGATGAATCCCCCGAACAATTCCGAAACATTGCTCGAAAATGGCTGAAAAATATGCCAGAGGAAATTTTACCCACTACCTTCCCCAAAGTCTTGACCAGTTTGCGAGAAGAAGGCTTATTACCGCCTCTAACTCAACAGCATAACCCCCCTTTTGATATTACTCGCCAACCCTTAATCTTTCCCGTTCCTCGTTCAGCCAATTTAGCGACAATGGCGCGGGGAGAAACAGGTTCTCTACTGGCGATCGCTTATTCTAATATGCGCGGTTACGGCAACATTCATCCAACGGTAGCAGAATTGCGGGTGGGTTATTTACCAATACAGTTACCCCATCCCATTACAGGGGAATTAACCGAAGTAGGAGAAGTGTTAATGACGGAGTGTGAAGTGGTTGCCATGTATGACGCGAAAAATAAGGATACTAAACCCACCTTTACCTTGGGTTATGGGGCGTGTTTTGGTCATAACGAAGTTAAAGCGATCGCTATGGCTATTTTAGATCGGGCTTTACAGAAAGGGTGTGAAAAGGGGGCTGATAACCCGTCAGAAGACCCTGAATTTGTCCTGTTGCACGTCGATGGGATCGAGTCAATGGGGTTTGCTTCTCATTACAAAATGCCTCATTATGTCACCTTTCAATCAGATTTAGACCGACTGCGTAATACCCAAAAGCAACAAAAAAATAAAAATGACTAATTTTTCAACTTCCTTAGATTTTCCGTCAACCAATAGCCAAAATGGTCATAAAAAGACTCGTCGCCATAACTATGGTTATCAATTCGGGTTTTTAGACGAAGATGCCAAAAAAGAAATTCGTCGCAGCCTTCTCAAAGCAGTTGCCATTCCAGGCTATCAAGTTCCCTATGCTTCTAGGGAAATGCCCATGGCTAGAGGGTTTGGTACAGGAGGACTACAAATAACCCTGTCTCTGGTTGGTGTAGGAGATACCCTCAAAGTGATTGATCAAGGTAGCGATGACTCTGTTAACGCCGTCAATATCCGCAAATTTGTCGCTCAAACTTGTCCAGGGGTTGAACTCACCAAAAAAACAGCCAAAGCAAGCATTATTCAAACCCGTCATCGTATTCCTGAACAACCTCTGAAACTAGGGCAAATTCTGGTATTACAAGTTCCCTATCCCGATCCTTTAATTGTTGTAGAACCCAGTGAACAAAAGCGCAAAACCATGCACGGAGAAGGGGATTATGGACGGTTGTGGGTAAAACTATACGAAGATATGGTTAAATTTTCTGAAATTACCATTTCCCACCGTTATCCAACACGCATCAATCATTTTTATATTATTGATCCGTCTCCCATTCCTCGCTTTGACGTACCAAAATTACACAATTCTGAGGCATTGCACTTATTTGGGGCAGGAAGAGAAAAGAAAATCTACGCTGTTCCCCCTTATACCTCGGCTGAACCCCTGACCTTTCGAGATATCAGCTTTCGGGTGGAAGATTTTACCGATGAAAATGGCCAACGTCGTTCTTGTCGCCGTTGCGGTTCTACCACCAGTTTTCTCGATGAATTGATTAGCGATCACGGTGAACGGGTTTATCAATGTTCTGATAGCGATTATTGCAATAGTCAACTGGAGTTACAGGAGAAGCAAGGTGATATGAAATCTAGTTGAATAACATATCTTTCTAGTTAGGAGAGCAGGGGAAGCAGAGGGAGCAGAGGAAGCAGGGGAGGGGGGGTTGCAGAGAGATTTTAACAATAGCTAATTAAGCGGGTTTTATATGAATAAAATTTTAGAGGTCAGGGGTTTGAGCAAAATTTATGGGTCAGGTTGCCCTCAATGCCCTGATTTAACGGGGGTTGAAGCCAATACTAATATCTGTTCCCATTGTGGCAGTATTGTTGCTTGTTTCGATGTCTCATTTAACCTTTATGCAGGGGAAATTCTGGGGGTTATGGGGGAATCAGGCAGTGGCAAATCGACGTTGATTAAAATGCTTTATTTTGACGAAATTCCCACCTCTGGCCAAGCTTATTTTAAAGATTCGGGGCAAATATACGACCTTTTTACCCTCAATGCTGCCCAAACCCGTTGGTTACGCAATCATAAATTAGGCATGGTCTATCAAAACCCCTATTTAGGACTCAATTTCCGCATTACAGCAGGGGGAAATATTGCCGAACGGTTGTTGATGAGTGATTGGTTAGATTATGGACAGATCCGCGATCGCGCTTCTCAACTCCTTTCCCGTACTGAATTTCTTCTGCAACGGATGGATGAATTACCCAGTCAATTTTCGGGGGGAATGCAGCAACGAGTTCAAATTGCCCGCGCCTTAGCTACTGATCCCCCTTTATTATTCCTCGATGAAGTGACAACCGGATTAGATTTATCCGTTCAAGCCAAAATCCTGGATTTAATCCTCGAACTGCAACAGCAATTAAAAGTAGCTATGATTGTAGTGACTCATGACTTAGGAGTCATTCGGCTGTTAGCGTCTCGTACTTTAGTGATGAAATATGGGCGCGTAGTGGAGTCAGGATTAACGGATCAAATATTGGAAGATCCTCAACATCAATATACGCAAGAATTAGTGGCTTCGGCGTTATAGGAGGCAGAAGACAGAGAGTAGGGAGCAGGGAGTTGGGAGAGATGATGAACTGCTTGATTAAATACTAACAACTAACTACTAGCTATCAATAATAACAACTATGTCATTAAATCTTATTTTAAATATTGAAAATTTAAGTAAACATTTTTTTCTTCATGAACAAGGGAAATCAATTCCCTCTGCTCAAGATATTTCTTTATCAGTTTATAGCGGTAAAGTAACTGCTTTAACAGGAAAATCTGGTGTCGGAAAATCAAGTATTCTTAAATGTATTTACAGAACCTACTTACCCACTCAAGGCGCAATTTATTAC
>JBCDDV010000485.1:0-3437 GCA_039180145.1 Cyanobacteria bacterium P01_G01_bin.49
AAGAAGTTGAAGTAGAGAAAAAATTTTTTGTATTTAAGTTGCCCTATTATCCACTCAATATTCTAGATATTTTTACAGAGCTTTTTGAAGAGATCTCTTTAATTTATGCTGTTAGGCCTAGTCATAAGGTCATTAAGTCTTTTGCTTCACGGCCTTACAAAAAAGATACTTTATGGCTAAAAAGACAAATAAAAAAGCTTCCTGTTTCGTTACGTCAAAAGCATTTAGCTAAAACTAATATTCAAGAACTAACTCAAGATTTTATTCAACACTGCGAGTATCTTCGGGATGATTGGGATGCCAAACATCCTGAAATGCCATTTTATCGACTCGAAGTAGAGCGATTTTCTACAGATTCTAATTATGTTGAAGAAGGACTCAAAGCTCTAGGATTAGAAGTACAACCAGAATATATTCAAAAAATGTTAGGGTTTGTTAATTCAAAACGGTTGTTGCAAATCCCATCCGATAAACTAAACGTAAAACCATCCAAGTTATCATCTTCGTCTCAATTTAAGCTTGCAAAACTACTATCAAATTTTTTGAAGTTGATAAGAGGTGTAAAATCTCATGGCTCGAATTAAAGGTTTTTTCCTGAGCTTAGCTGTTCGCAAATTCTTTATAGTAATCCTCCTAAGTCTATGTGTTGCCCTCGTCTTGATCTTTTGGCATGAAGCATTAGTAAGAACTGAAGTCAAGGTTGGCAAGGGGTTTACTAAGTATCCATTTCAAGCAGCCGAAAACAGTAGATTGCACGATCTAGGGGTAGTTGATGTCAATGATGATGATATTTTGGATATCTTCACTGTCAATCACAGTCACCTGCAAAGCCTTTTACTGACTAATGAATCTGGAGAATTTACCGACGCTCTGTCCCAGCTTAGGTTAGATCAGGCTAGAGACTTTCCAGGTTTAGTTGGCGGGATGAGGGGAAAAATTGACCCATCACTTGATGCTCCGGGACTGTACGTTTATTGGCGCGATGGAGCTTTAATCATTCAAACTTATCAAATTCTCGATCTTGGTCAAGTAAGCGGTCAGATTGAATTATCTACACCAGTAACTATTCAGAAAAAACATGACTTCAATCTCGATATTGCAGCTAATCAGTTGCCTTCAGGCGCAACTCAAACGTCTCTAGCGTTTACAGTACAAAAAGATGCTCAGTTAATCATTGAACCTGAACTCTCAGCTTTGCCTATTTCATTCAAGCTGAATCAGAATTTGCCTCTAAATTTTATTCATATCGGGTTTAAAAAAGTTCAACCATCTTTTCACGACTTTGTTTTATTGCTAAGAGACAGACATGGAATGGCATGGGCTGATTACAGTGGAGATGAAAAACTCGATGTATTCATAACTCGTGGCGGTTTGAAGGGGCAAATGTCAAAATTACCAGAGACTTTTAGCGATGAATTGTTGGCTAACATCGACAACAAATTCGAGGATCGCACACCAGGAGCGGGTTTTATCAAAAATGCCTGTCCAGGGTATCAAGTCGCATGGGTCGATTTTAACAACGATAATAAACTCGATCTTTATGTGTCTTGTCAACGGGGTTCTCCGAATCAGCTTTACCAGCAAGAAAGTAAGGGAAAATTTGTTAATGTTGCCGATCAACTTGGTCTTGACACTACTGACAACCATTTTGGTTGGCCCTTTGCTTGGCTAGACGCTGACAATGATGGAGACATGGACTTGCTATTGGAGGAAAAAAATGAACTCTTATTGCATATCAATGAATCTGGTAGCTTTAAACGGAGCTTAATTACGCCAAAACTTCCTGGAGTCAAAAAACTAGCTATTATTGACTATGATTTAGATGGCGACTTAGATATCTTCACTGCCTCAAAACTCAAAAGTTCTTTGCTATTAAATGATGGAGGAAAGTTCACGCCGACTGACCCAAGTAAAATTGGATTGCCGATTAAAAACAACACCGCAAATTGGGTAGATTTTGATAATGATGGTTTACCAGATTTACATACAGTTCCTGGCGGATTATACCGCCAGCGTCGAGATCATCGATTTGAAGCCACCCATTTGTTAGAGCATCAAACTCCCTCGGCAGTTATCGAAGCTCGATGTACCTGGTTTGATTTGGACAACGATGGAGCAAGGGATTTATTAATGGCAGTGCACTATAGTCACCCTTGGTGGATTAAAGTATGGCAAACCCTATTTCAATCAAATGTTCCTGAATGGGAACGGCAACCAAAAAAATGGAAATTAACTCTTTATAAAAATACCCCTTCGGCGAATCATTGGCTCGAACTCAAACTCGTGGGTTTAGCTAATAATCATCAGGCAATTGGAGCAAAAGTCTTACTAGAAGCGTCCGGAAGTAAAATATTGCAGCAAGTAGGTGATGCTGAAGGATCTCATTACTCACAAGGTCATTACCGTTTATATTTTGGACTGGGACCCTCTGAGAAACCATCGTCTGTTAAAGTTATTTGGGCTGATGGAAGTTCTCGGTTAATCACAAATCCTGAAGCTGATAGATTATTGACTATTGAGGAAAAAGTCTAAAAAATTATGTATGTAATTGGATTTTCTAAGTCTGGCATTACCTGGTTAAGTTATCTGTTGTCTTACTGTCTCAATGCAGAATACTCTGATTTAGATTTTCCTGATAGTCTTTCCATTGATCAAGAGTTACATTCTTACCTTAAAGGAGGATTAGATCACCAAAGCTATCAAGCTCAACTTGGTAAAATCATTAAGACAAATAATTTAGACATTTCTGATCAAGATACGACACCCGTTGTGTACATGGTGCGTGATGGTAGAGATGCTATTCTATCCTACTACTATTCTCAAAATCCTTCTATTGACAAGGGTAATCCTCATGCTCCGCAGACAAGTTTAGTTAGCAAAGTTTTTCGTAAAGCAGGGTTTCAAGATTTATCAACCCGCTTAGAGCTTTCTCCTTTTTCTCGTTTTTTGGATTGTCATCTATCAGAGTGGGTATCTCATGTTACCATTTGGCTTGACCGTAACCCGATAGCTATCATTCGATATGAGGATTTACAGGCAATTCCAGAGCAAACTTTAGCAAGCTTAATGTTGAGATTGGGGGTAGAAGTTTCTTCAGAAGTTATCACACAAGCGGTTGAAATCTTTGATTTGAAGAGCATACCGCAATATCAACTCAAACAAAAAAATAAGAAATCAGTCGGAAATCCAGGAGACTGGCAAAAACACTTTTCTAAAAAAGACCGTACTTATTTTCGGGACAAAGCTGGTAAGATTTTATTTAATTTGGGATACGAAGGAGAAACTTAAAAAAAACGTTCAATCGTTAAATTCATTTAAAATCTTAGTTAATAGAATAATGGAACATCGCAAAAACAAATCCAACCAAGAAAATTATATTATATTTCTGCATATTCATATAACAGGCGGAAGAACATTAGAAAATATCCTCGTACAGC
>JBCDDV010000486.1:0-3436 GCA_039180145.1 Cyanobacteria bacterium P01_G01_bin.49
AAGAAAGGTAACCAAGTTCCTAGTGACGAAAATTTTTGTCCCAACTGTTTTCCGGAATAAGCAGCAATAATTAATAAAATTAGTATTCCCAAGAGTTTTAAACTAGACATAAGACTAATGGGAATCGCCAATATAGCGCAAAGAGCGGCTAGAATCCCGATAACACTTAAATTAAAAGCAATAAATAACGGATTATTGCGAGTTAAAATTCCCCAAGAAAATCCAGCCGAAGCCAGAATAATTGCTAGACTTGTCCAAGGTCGCCACAATAAATTAAGGGGATATTGACCCACAAAAAATAATCGTAAATTGTCACTAATTACTGCCCATCTTGCTTGAGTAAATCCCCAATTAAATAAACTCGAACTAATCCATAATAACAACAAACTACTAATAACTGTTAATAGGCTGTCAAATAAGGTACTAAATAGATTTTTTTTAATCCAATATAAAATCATGAATAAATCGATAGAATAATTAGTTACAAACTCAGAAATAAAAGTCTTTTAAACTAACCTAATTATCAGTCACTTTCCAATAATTTTGCTATTTTCATAATGGACTTTAAAGTTTCAATTTTCAAATCCTGATTGCGATATACAGGAATGGATAAAATTTTCTCTTCATCCTTTTTTTGATAAATATGGTGACTCCCTGTAATTTTTTTAGTATCCAACCTTTTTTTTCGATAATTTTGCGGAGTTTTTTCCTGAAATAGATTTTATACCGCAATTTCAATTACTTTTTATCTAGACTCAGGTTATTTGCTTTCGTTAGCAACTTCTAACCATCCTTGTATAGCATCTTGAAGGTTATTGATAACTTCATCCATAATATCGTCTTCTGTGATACAACCAGGAAGTGCTGAACCTAAGCCCAGTAACTACCTTCTTCAGCAGGATGAATAATCGCTTTAATTTTCATAATATTTACTTTCGTTTGATAGACTCTAATAGAAATTCCTGATTAAAATTTGTAAAGGGAAAGCTACGTTAAATAACTTTCCCTTGTAGTCCTTGTTCGTAATTATCTGAATTTAGACCCTTAATGGATTAACCTTTCCATTTTTGAGCAACCACTTCAGCTAAGTCAACAACCCGCTGAGAATAACCCCATTCGTTGTCGTACCAAGCAACCACTTTAACCATGTCGCCACCCATGACCATCGTTAAACTAGCATCAACAATAGAAGAAGCATCGACTCCCCGATAATCGCAAGAGACTAAAGGTAAGTCGTTGTACTCGATAATACCGTTCATAGAATCTTCTGCAGCAGCCTTCATCACTTCATTGACTTGCTCAGTAATGGTGCTTTTCTCAACTTGTGCCACCAAATCAACCACAGAAACGTTAGGAGTCGGAACCCGCATGGCAATTCCATTTAACTTACCCTTCATATCAGGAATTACTAAAGCAACTGCTTTAGCAGCCCCCGTAGAAGTGGGAACAATATTAACGGCAGCAGCCCGCGCCCGACGCAGATCGCGGTGACTGGCATCAAGAATTCTTTGATCCCCTGTATAACTGTGAGTGGTTGTCATGGTGCCTTTGATAATGCCAAAATTATCATTTAGCACTTTCACTACAGGTGCGAGACAGTTGGTAGTACAACTGGCGTTACTGATAACATTATATTGGTCGTGTTCGTAATTTTCGTGGTTGACCCCAACAACGTAAGTGCCGACATTACCGCCTTTACCAGGGGCAGTAATCAAGACTTTTTTTGCACCTGCCATGATGTGCTTAGAAGCCCCTTCTTCAGTCACAAAAACCCCAGTAGATTCAATAACCAGATCAATATCCCATTCTTTCCAAGGCAGATTTAAGGGATTACGGTCAGAAACACACTTGATAGTTTTACCGTTGACGATGAGGGAGTTTCCGTCAGCCTCAATGTCGGCATTTAATTTGCCGAGCATGGAGTCATATTTAAGCAGGTGAGCATTGGTTTTAGGATCAGAAGTATCATTGATCCCGACTAGCTCTAACTGGCTATTTTCTCTTCCTAACCAGCACCGTAGGAAATTCCGTCCAATCCGTCCGAACCCGTTAATCGCTACTCTAATCACTGCGTCTTGCCCTCTATGTCTTACTTCAATAAATTAAAACATTATTAATGCCACCAATGATACCCCAAAGGTCAATCAATTCGATCCCTAAATTAAAATTTTTTGCTGACTCAAAATTTTTGAGGGGATCAAGGCAAAGGGGACAAAGGAGATAAAATCATCTTCAATTCCCAGTAATTCGGGAACTTCCTAGGATCAATTTAATTCTAAAGAGTGCAAAGCAATGAGTCTTTATTAGGACTGTCTTAATGACCAAAGAGTCAGTTTTTGATATCATAGCCCGTAAATTCATAACCAATCGGTTTTACTTTAGTTGTGTGGTGTGTCAGGAGAGGTCATGGTGAATACGGTAGATTTTAGTGGAAGACCCTTTCATTTTATTGGAATTGGTGGTATTGGTATGTCAGCTTTGGCTTATGTCCTAGCCAAGCGACAATTGCCGGTTTCTGGTTCTGATTTGCGTTCAACTCATATTACGCAGCGGTTACAAGGAGTTGGAGCCCACATTTTCAAAGATCAAATCGGAACAAATTTAGAGGTGTTTCAACCGAAGCATCAAATAGCAACAGAAGCGGTTCCCGCTTTGGCGAATGGCATAGTCGAACCACCTAAGTGTCGCCAGTTTTCTGAGGAAGACAATTCGCAATTCCTGAGGGAAACATTACCTCAAGTCATTTGTTCAACGGCGATCGCTCACAATAATTCTGAGTATGCTGCCGCTAAGGAAAAAGGCTGTCCTATTTTTCACCGTTCTGACGTTTTAGCTGCTTTAATTCAGGAATATCAAAGTATCGCCGTTGCTGGAACCCATGGCAAAACGACTACGAGCAGTTTGATGGGTTATGTTTTACTCAAGGCAGGAATTGATCCGACCATTATCGTGGGAGGAGAAGTGGACGCTTGGGAAGGAAATGCCCGAATTGGTGCAAAAAATGGTTACTTAGTGGCAGAGGCAGATGAGTCGGATGGCTCTTTAACTAAGCACTTTCCTAATATTGGGGTTGTCACTAATATTGAATTGGATCATCCTGATCACTATCAAACCCTTGATGATGTGGTCAAAACTTTCCAAATTTTTGAAACGCAATGTGATATTTTGATTGCTTCTCTCGATTGCGAAATCGTTAGCACCCAATTAACCCCTCATATTACTTATAGTCTAGATGCTAGTAAAGGGGCTGATTACACTGTCAAAAATCTGCTCAGTGATCATAAAGGAACCACCGCCGATGTTTGGGAAAAAGGCAACTATTTAGGTCAAATGCGCCTCACTATCCCAGGAAATCATAATGTCAGTAATGCTCTAGCTGCGATCGCCGTGGGACGAAAATTAGGCATTGACTTTGAAGTGATTGCTGATGCGTTAT
>JBCDDV010000487.1:0-3435 GCA_039180145.1 Cyanobacteria bacterium P01_G01_bin.49
AGCCATAACTCTCAATGAGTTAAGTCTAATTGCACTAGAATTAAGAGAATTTTCAGAGGCAAAAAATTACTGTAAAAAAGCTTATGACATATACGATGAATTTAGCGATTTTAGTGCTAAAGCTAGAATATTAAATAATATGGGTTTGATTGCTCAAGAATTAAAAGAATATCCAAAAGCCCAAAGTTATTATGAACAAGTTTTAGCTATTATAGAAGACGAGCAAGATACCTACTTTAAAGCTGGTGTTCGATATAATTTAGCTATAGCAGCTAAAATATGAGCAGAATTAGTTTTATTGATTGAGGATGTAGAACCATAGCAATTAACTAAGACTATAGCTTCGGTTGTTACTTATAAATTCAATCTAAGTCATATTGGTACACTAGAGTTGGCGATCGCCCTGGGTAAAAATAGATCTTGAGCATCTTCGCTAGTTTTCTCTATGTAATTTTCTATTGATTTTTGTCGACAAAACCAACTAATTTAGTGATTTTGTCTTGTTCGTTGATTTCTCCCAAAAAACTGCCTTGAGTAAAAATCTCACCATTAGATTTGAACATTTGCCAGCTAAATCGAAAATAACCGTGATGACTGTCTGGGGAAGCAACTAAATTTAAGCTTAAATCGGGAAATTTCTCGCGAAACCGATCAATAAATTGACAATGTAATTCTTTGCCTGTGATAGGATCAGGTAAATGGGAATCAATATAAAGACAGTTTTCAGCCAAAACCTTAGTCATTAATCTAACTCTTTCTTCTGGATCTGAACTATTCCAAGCCGATAGATAATCTTCAATAATTTGTTGAATTTCTGGCATATTTATATTAGTTTTTTTGAGTTATTTATCGCCGTAATTTTATGCAAGATTATCCTATGTCTGCATTCTTTCTTCAATCATCATTTTCACAATATCAGGCATCTTAGAATCAGCTTTCCAGCCTAATTGAACGGCTGCTTTAGTAGGATTTCCACAACTATACGCAATCTCAGTCGGACGAAATAAACTTTGATCGGTCATGACATGATCCTCCCAATTTAAACCTAAACAGTTGAAGGTTTCTATAATAAATTCCTCTAACGAGTAGCTTGCTCCTGTGGCAATTACATAGTCATCAGGTTGGGTCTGTTGTAGCATTAAATACATAGCCTTAATATATTCAGGGGCCCAACCCCAGTCCCGTTTAATGGTCACATTACCTAATTGTAATTGTTGAGAACTTCCTTGAGCAATTTGACAAGCTGCGGCTACAATTTTTTGGGTAACGAAACGTTGAGGACGTAGGGGAGATTCATGATTAAACAAAATTCCTGAACAAGCAAAAATTCCATAAGCTTCCCGATAGTTAGCCACTTCCCAAAAAGCAGCCGATTTCGCTACGGCATAGGGACTACGAGGACGAAAAGGGGTTAATTCATCGGCAGGCCAAGCTCCAATATCCCCAAAACATTCACTTGATCCTGCATTATAAAATTTAATTGATGCCCCGGTAAAGCGAATCGCTTCGAGTAAATTTAAAGTCCCTGTGGCAATACTTTCTAAGGTTTCTACAGGTAATTCAAAAGATAGTCCCACAGAACTTTGACCTGCCAAATTGTAAACTTCATCCGGCTCAATTTTATTTAAAACTTGTAGGACACTGCGAAAATCATTCAGTGACATTGATTCTAATTTGACCTGATCTTTAATACCCAGACGAACTAAATTGCTAAATGATGACATCTGAGCATCCCGTGAAGTTCCACAAACAATATAGCCTTTGTTTAACAAAAATTGAGCTAAATAGGCACCATCTTGACCGGAAATGCCACAAATCAAAGCCTTTTTTTGTCCCATAAATAACCTAGTGATTTTTATTTTGTTCAGAAACAGTGAACAATAATTGTACCACTTCTTTTAAATAACCAATTTGACCATAAGCATATACTAAATTATCAAAACTGAGGGCCGGATTACCAAGATATTTGACTGATTTGTATAATCCCCTAATTAGCCTTTCTCCACCTCTTCCTAATTGCTTAATTCCTGTGCGTCCTGCTGTTTCTTCTCGATAACATTCACTGACACCTTGCCACCAACTCCGTCGTAAAAACCAACTCCGTTTTAGTCTTTCTGGTGCCACATTATGAGCAACTAAAGCATCAGGAAGATAGGCAACTTCCCATCCTTGATTTAAGGCTAATTCTGTCATAAATAACTCTTCATTAGAAAGGAGTTTGTTGCCAACTCTCCCTAAATTAGCATCAAAGCCCCCAATTTTGTCTAAAAATAACCGCCGTAGGGAATAATTTAATCCCCTTGGTGTTAATTGAGGATTGGTAATCGAGACAACTTGTTCCCCTAAATCATAGGCCCCTAACCCTCCAGATAAATCCGCTGAAATCCAAGTAGGTGGGGTAATGCCTTCAGGCCAAATTAAAGTTACTTTACCTCCTGCGATCGCTAATTTTTGATTGCGATCATAGGCATCAACCAGAATTCGTAACCATTGAGGAGAGGCGATCGCATCGTCATCAAGATAAGCAATCAGTGGGGCGGTGGTTTCTTTGAAACCCCGATTTCGAGCCACTGATAGCCCTAAAATTGGCTCATAAACATAGGTTAAACGAGGATGAGATAGACGGGACTCAACCACTTGTTTGGTGTTGTCTGTAGAGCCATTATCAACCACTAAAGCCTCATAGTTTACCCCTTCTTGAGAGAGTAAACTATCAATCGCATCACCCAAATAGCGATCGCGATTATAGGTGCAAATGACAGCAGCAATTTGAGGATCAGACATGGATTTTTTGTTTAAAAGTTCAGTATTTATAATGATTAATCCCTACCATTAAGAATTAATTATTTTTAATTGACAAATTTAGAATAGCTATCGAGTACAACTTGTTCATAACGCTGACCCATTTTTTCCCAAGTGTACTCTTTTTCCACTAACGCACGGCCATTGTGAGATAATTTTTCTCGCAATTTTGGTTCTTGAAACAAACGACCAATACCATAGACATATTCATCAATTTCGTTGGCCCTCATGGCCCCCAAGGGAAGTCCTGGCCCATCGACAGCTAACCCTTCTAACCCATAATCACTAGCTACTACAGGTGTTCCTGTTGCTAATGCTTCAAGGGTTCTCATTTTCGTTCCCTGACTTTTGCGAAGAGGAATCACACAAACAGTGGTTTGATGTAGATAGTCGAGAACATCAGGGACTTGACCTGTTACGTGAACACCCGAAATTTCATCCAACTTCAACACTTCAGTCACTGGACGACTCCCCACTAAATCAAGGGTTGCCTCTGGATAACGTTGACGAATTTTTGGGAAAACTTTTAAGCTAAAAAAGCAGGCTGCGTCGATATTGGCCGGTTTATCCATTGCTCCAAAAAAGGCAATCCGCCGTCCGTTTTGATTTTGGCGGCGTTTCGGAAAGACTTGC
>JBCDDV010000488.1:0-3431 GCA_039180145.1 Cyanobacteria bacterium P01_G01_bin.49
AAGTGATAGGATGAGATTCTTTAACATGAGCTAGTCGAGATAGCTTATTTCGCAGATAAATAACGATGCTCTCATTAGTAAAACTATGCTCGACACCTTCCGGACTCATCTCAACTATATTTCCTTCCAATAACTCCACTTTTTGTCCTTCAAGCACTCCAGAGTTCACTAGTTCGTGCCATCTATCTATCGACCATTTATAAGTTGTTGAAACCATATCATGAAGCTCATCACTAACTATAAGCTGATTTTACCTGCTCCCTCTCAAAACCATTGAGGGATCAAGTTAATCATTAGAGTTTAGACGACGAAAAATATCCGATACAAAAGCTGGCAAGTAACCGATTAAATATCAGTCACTAACCAGTTGGTTTTTGCATAAACTCATGTCTACTATCTACAGCCGTTCTGCTGAAGAGTTGAGTCTTCTTTCAACAGTAGTAAAGTAGAGGAAGCGATAAAAACTCTACAACATAGAATTACAAATCAAGATTTAATTAACCGTCTACCACCTGACACCGCTCTCCTTCAGTGGCTAGTAAAGAAACACAACGGCAAAACATCCTTCCGGTTACTTTTCTATTATGTTACCAATTTAACATTTATACTAAGCATCAAAACTTAAATTAGTCTTAAAAAAGTAAGATTTGTTACTTAATTTTGATTTTCTCCTTCCCAGTCAGGACAATGAAGATCGTACCAACCATAGGGGTGCATGGCGCAAACCAGTAAATTTTTGCCGTGAACCCGTCCATGATAATGCTCACATCCTCGACAAGCAGGATGAACGTTAAAAGTCGGCTCAATTTTGGGAGATACGAGCCAATCAGACTCGTCATTAAGATAATAAGGAAGATTAATTTCTTCCTCAATGGAAATGTCAACAACGGAGACTAAGAGATCGTCTATAAATTGATCTACCTCTTGAACTAAATCATCTTGGAATTTTCCAGCCGTTTCTTCTGCCACTTGACTAACTTCATCGACAAAGTCTTCAAAAGCCACTGTGACTGTTCCCAACCATTCCATGAATTCTTTGTTCCATTCTTCCATATTAATCCTTTGTATTGAAAAGAGGCTATTTATCACCCTAAACTAGGTAATGAGGATACCAGGCATTTTGAGGGACTTCAACAGTTTACTGACGCTTTAACCGCTTTAATTCCTCTTGTAAAGATTCTACCTGTGTTTTCAAATCATCTAAATTTTCTTTCTTTGAAGTATCATTGCCGTTATCATCGTCTGAGACAATTTCAATCAAACGAGGCTCTTTTTCTGAAGACGTATTTGTTGATTTAGCTGTTGGTTGTTGCGCCTGTTGAATAACATCATCAACATACTTACGAGCTTCATCAGCCGTCATTTCTCCTCGCGCTACCATTTCGTCTGCTACTTTTTGCGCTTGTACTTGCAACTCTTGTAGTGTGACGGTTGCTTTCTCCGTTGCATAGGATGCCATTCCCACACCGAGATAGAATGCCTTCTGTACTAAATCACCAAGACCAGCCATAGCTGTTTCTCCTACTTAATTATGACCTGTTTCTATTTTTAACATATTGTCGGAGAATTCATCCTTTTATAACTTACTAAACTAAAAGATTTTAGCAATTTTTCCTAAATTTTTGTTAATTCTAATTTTAAGCTGTTACCACCAATCCCGAACTTCCTAGTTATAGCAATGTGCAGGGTTGTAAATTTTTGTAAGGTTAGCTTGATATATCTGCCACCATTAATTTTATTCATACAGTAATACCATAAATGTAAACTGGTCAAATATTCGTGAACTGGAGGGAACAGATAATAAACTGTTAACTGAGAATAGGAGGTGTCAGCGTTAATACTGAAGGAATGCGCTGCGGTTCGGCGAGTCGCAATAGTCCGTAGCCAATACCGGCTATTCCCGTCATCAGACCAGGGGTTTCAACTCCTAATGGTACTCCACAGAGCCAGCCATATTTATCGATACTTTCTAGAATCATAGCAGCAATTCGATCTATTTCAGCATTCCACTGATTAACATTCAGGATGTCCTGAGCTTGCAGCAAAAATTCTAGATTTCCCAAGTCACCGTGACAGAGACAATGATTCAGACCAAATCCTCTGTTGAGGACAATATCAATTGCAGCCTTAACTTCTGCCAGTATTTGCCCACCCTCTCCATCTTGGAGAAAACGCAAATTTGCTAATCCTACTCCAGGAACACTATTACACCAGATAACAAGCTCGTCTTCTTGTTTCTGAGGGTTTAATGCCAAAGAGTTAGCAACAGTCACAGCAAATTCCCGAAACCGCTCTTCGTTAGTAATATTCCCTAGTTCCAATAAAGCCCAAGCTATCCCAGGAATACCATGAGCGAATCCCTTGCGATCTCTTTCTTCTGGGAATACCCAAGATCTATTTTCCTGTGGTTGAAACTCTGCCAGTAGGCGATCGCCACATTCAATAGCAGCAGCGATAACTGCATCAGAGGGAAGGCAAGCATAGAGAGCGAGCAGACTAGCAAGACATCCAGCAGCACCATCAATAAGATCCAGTTCCTTGTCTTGGGAAATCTTAGCTTTGATGAAACTAACTAAACCCACCGCCTCTTCTAATAACTCCGGTTGCTGCCACAATACTCCCAGATGAGTCAAAGTATAAATGATTCCTCCCCACCCACTAAACCCCCCAATTAATTTAATTAAGGATTCATTTTGCTGTATTTGATTTTGCAATGTTCTTAAACCTGCTCTAGCAAGGTTAGTATAGCGTTTTTCTGCTGTAATTGCTCCCAGATAAGCTAAAAACAAAATTACCCCAGATAAACCGTCATAGAGACTCCAGTTTAAAGGTTGCAAACTCCAATGCTTTCCTCCCACTAGAGCTACCCCTATCCAAGTAGTATCAGACTCACTCCCTAGAGCTAATAATTCTAAGCGATCGCCAATCTCCTTAGCAATTTCCAGACAGCGTGAGTGTTGTTTCTGCCGAGTTGGGATTATCTGTGGTGTAAAAGTAGAATAGCTTTTCCACCCCCCAAATTCAGTTGCCAGCGCTAGGGTAGAGAGAGAACCACGAATGAACCAAATTTGTCGCTCTAAATCTCTTTCGTCTAACTTCTGTAGGCGTTTTTTCACTAATTCTATACCAGATTCCTCAAAAAAATCTTGGTACAAATGTTTATCGCTACCAACTAAATCTCTAGAGTTAGCACGAGTAGTAAACATGGGGATGTCGCCCTGCCACAAATCTCTCTGTTCGGCAGGAATAACTTTAGCTAGCTCTGGGCGATACTGAACATCGATCCACAGGCGGTCAAATAAGCGATCGCGCTCTAGAGCATTGCGCAACACATCGGGATGGAAACCTTCTCCTAGTAATAAAGCATAAATTCGACTTGGACGCAAGACTGCCCGCACTTCATCTTCAGCAAAACGAGTTAAAATTCCTGC
>JBCDDV010000489.1:0-3428 GCA_039180145.1 Cyanobacteria bacterium P01_G01_bin.49
AATAAAGATAAGAGATCTCTTTCTGGGACTGCCCCGACTAAATCCCAGACTTTTTCTGAGGTGATTTTTCCTGATAATAAACTTAGTTGATCTAATAAACTTTCTGCATCTCTTAATCCTCCATTAGAAATTTGTGCGACTAAAGTTAAGGCATCTATTTCAATTTCAATGGCTTCTTTGTCAGCAATTTTAGTTAAATGGTTGACCATTGCTTCTAAGGGGATGCGGCGATAGTCGAACCGTTGACAGCGAGAGATAATGGTTGGTAATACTCGTTGTGGATCGGTAGTCGCTAAAACAAAAATAACCCGTTCGGGAGGTTCTTCTAACGTCTTTAATAAAGCGTTAAATGCCGCCACGCTGAGCATATGACATTCATCAATTACATAGACTTTATAACGGCACTGTACAGGTGCAAATTGCGCTCTTTCAATGATTTCTCGAATATTATCTACTCCTGTGTTGCTTGCTGCATCAATTTCTATGACATCCAAAGCAGACCCTCGGGCGATCGCCCGACAAACATCGCATTGGCCACAGGGAGTTGGAGTAGGTGAGTCTTCTCTTAAGCAATTCAGAGATTTGGCTAAAATACGCGCACTAGAGGTTTTTCCCGTTCCCCTTGGCCCTGTAAAAAGGTATGCTGGGGCAATACGTTGGGTAGCGATCGCGTTGTTTAAAGTGCTGGTGATCGCTTCTTGTCCTACGAGATCAGCAAAGGTTTGGGGACGATATTTATGATGGAGAGGTTCATAGGAGGACATTAGAATGCTAGCTAATAATGTTCAATAATGTTACTAAAATAGAACAGAGGTATTATCTCTGATTATACATCCTCTCCCCAGCAGAAATCCAATATTTCTTATTAAAAATTAGTAGACTCACTCAAAATAATAAGACTAGATAAAAATAAATTTAAGAAACTCAAAAGACAAAAATAAGAAACGACAAAAATATCGAAATAGTATCAGTAAACCGTTTATTTTTTAGCCTCAATTAATAATAAGAGATTAACCACCAAATTCTAAGGTTTATTGAGTAATTAGACATTTAGCTAATCTCATCAATGGCCTTAGGAACTGCTGCTGTTAACACTTCACATCCTTTCCCTGTCACTAATACATCATCTTCAATTCTAATGCCAATTCCTCGCCATCTTTCGGGAACTTCTGGTTGTCCTTCTGCGGGTTTAATATTGGGGTTAATATAGATCCCTGGTTCAACGGTTAAAACATGACCTACTTCTAAAGGACACCAAGTTTCTTCTCCCTGTTTATAAGTTCCCACGTCGTGAACATCTAACCCTAACCAATGACCTGTTCTATGCATATAAAAAGGCTTATATTTTTCTTCTTTAATAATTTCTTCTAAGTCCCCTTTTAGGAGGCCTAAATCAATAAGTCCTTGAACTAAAATGCAGACAGCTATATCATGAAACTCGTTGTAAGGGTTACCTGGTTTAACTGATTCAATCGCTTTTAGTTGGGCTTCTAAAACCAGTTCATAAATCGCTTTTTGTTCGCCACTAAACTTACCATTGACGGGGAAAGTACGAGTAATATCTCCATTATAATAACCATAAGAACACCCGGCATCAATTAATAGTAAATCATGATCTTGAACCTGACAATTATTTTCAATGTAATGAAGAATACAAGCATTAGATCCTGATGCTACAATAGAAGGATAAGCAGGGCCAATTCCTCCGTGTAAACGAAAAGTATGTTCGATTTCTGCTTGAATTTGGTACTCATAATGACCTGCTTTCACAAATTCTCTAGCACGGTTGTGCGCTGCTGCTGAAATACTCATTGCTTGACGCAACATTGCCAATTCTGTGGGACTTTTTACCTGGCGCATGGGGTGTAGAATAGGGTTAGTATCTTCAATGGCAATTGGCCCCGTTCCACGTTTAGGATAGGTTGCCATTAAACGTTGCCAATGGGAAAGAACAAGTTCGTTAAAATGTTTGTCTCGTCCTAAATGGTAATAAATACGCTCCGCTTTTTTGAGATATTCTGGTAATTTTTCATCTAATTCTGTGATAGGATAAGCAACATCTGCACCGTACATTTCTTGGGCTTTTTCGACCCCACAACGATAACCTGTCCAAGTCTCTTTTTCTAAGTCTTTGGGTTGTACAAATAAGACAAAACGATGTTCTTCATGATGAGGGGCCAAAACTGCAACCGCTTCTGATTCATTGAAACCCGTTAAGTAAAAGAAATCACTATCTTGACGAAAAGTATATTCTACATCGTTGTGCATGACTGCCGTGGGTGCGCTACGAAAAATAGCGGTTCCTTGGCTTATTTTGGACATAAACTGTTGTCGACGTTGCTTGTATTCTTGTGAATCGATGGTCATAGTACCCCAATATACATTTATCAATTTATTAGGTTAACGTGAATTCGGGATAAGCTCAAAGGATATTTCAATCGTTGTCTGAAATATCCATTATCTCCTTAAATATCATCCAACTCCGACCTCCGACCCCCTAACCCCGAACTCAGGTTAACTAGCTTTATTGTTTCTATTTTTCAGTTTATCTTTTGGTTACCAAAATTAAGTAAAACCAATGCTAAATTCAGTTTTGATTTATGGTTTTTTTGCTGTTGGTTCTGGCGTATTATCAGTGACCGAAAGTGTTTCAATATTCCAAAATGCTCCGCCTAATGCCGAATAGTTGATTCCTTTAAAACGGTTTCTTACGGCAGCTAAAGAATCAGGATTAACTAAGTAGATAAAAGGTAAATATTCTGAGACTAATTCTTGATCTTGATCGTAAATTGCTTTGCGTTTTTCCATATCTAATTCCTGAGATCCTCTTACATATAAATCTTCAATTTCTTGCTCCCATTTAGCGACAACTCTTCCCGTCACTTCTTTCGCTCCTGATTGGGGTTTTTGATTAAACATATGCAAGTTGCCATCAGTATACCAAAGATTCGGAGAATGGGGTTCATTCCCTCCTGTAAACCCAAGAATATGAGCGTCCCATACTAAAGAATTGCTCAGTTTATCTACTAAAACATTAAACGCAAGTGGACTAAAATCAACCTGCATTCCCAACTTATTCAAATCCTCTTTAATTTGTGCGCCCATCGCTTCTCGGATTTTATTTCCTGCATTGGTAATTAACGTAAACCGGACTTCTTTTCCTTTATTATCTAATAACCTTCCTGCTTTATTATACTGAAAGCCTCCTTTGATTAAAAGTTCTTTCGCTTTTTCAAAATTGTAATCATACCCTTCAATTGCTTTATCATAATAGGGAGATTGTACAGAAACTTGGGTATTTTGTGGTGAGCCTAACCCTCGATAAATGTTATTGATAATACGATAACGGTTAATTCCATAAGCGACAGCTTTTCTAAAATTGAGGTTATTAAACCAAGCTGATTTTATGGGGTCAACTAAGGGGACAC
>JBCDDV010000490.1:0-3415 GCA_039180145.1 Cyanobacteria bacterium P01_G01_bin.49
CTCAATAATAATGGGTGATAAGGGTTGACTGGTAATATAAATTAAGCGGGTTTTGGGATTGCGTAATCGAATTAAAGAAAATAATAATCGTTCTTCATAATGAAGAAATCCGTCAACTTTCTGTCCAACTTGTTGATCAATGCTAAAGGATGGTAAGACTAAAATATCGTAGCCATCTTGTTCAAAGATATCTTTACCATGCCAGTATTGACAAAGCTTTTTTTGAAGTTTATTAAACTTGTCAATTTCACAATCGCGAAGATAATCGTCAGTTTCCATTAGCTGAAAAATTGAGTGGTCGTTAGTTATTTTAACTTTTATTTAGCTAAATTTTTGCTTTTTATTGTATCGTTAAGTAACAGTTGCCCAAGACTAAAAAATTATGGCATTTCGTAACCCAGTTCCTACAGTAGATATTATTATTGAACTGATCGATCAACCTAATCGTCCCATTATTTTAATTGAACGTAAAAATCCGCCTTATGGTTGGGCTTTACCAGGAGGATTTATCGATTACGGAGAAACTGTGGAAAATGCTGCTTATCGAGAAGCCTCTGAGGAAGTCAGTTTATCTATTAAGCTGATAGAACAATTTCATGTATATTCTGATCCCAATCGAGATCAACGAAAGCATACCATAAGTATTGTATTTATTGCGACTGCAACAGGGCAACCGCAAGCAGCAGATGATGCTAAAAATATTGGTATTTTTGATCTTTGGGAATTACCCAAAAATCTTTGCTTTGATCATGATAAAATTCTTGCAGATTATCAGAGCTATCGATATTATAAATTGCGTCCTCATTTATTTTAAAATGTTTTATTTAGGCATTGATTTTGGAACGTCTGGCGCAAGAGTAATCATTATTGATCACCTCGAAGAAATTGCATTTCACACTAATTGTTTATTTCCAGAAAATCAACGCAATAACTTAGTTTTAACTTGGCAACATACTTTAAGAAAATTATTATTTGATATTCCTATAAATATACGTCAAAAAATTGTAGCGATCGCAATTAATGGAACCTCGTCTACTGTGTTACTATGTGATGAACAAGGCAACCCAATAGATAGTCCTATTTTGTATAATGATGCACGAGGGAATTCTGTTTTAGAAACTGTCAAAAAAATTGCACCCGATAATCATCTTGTTTGTAGTGCAACGTCTAGTTTAGCCAAATTATTTTGGTGGTATCAAACCCCAATTTTTAAGCAAGCAAGCTACTTTCTTCATCAAGCAGACTGGTTAGGATTTTTATTACATGGAAAACTTGGCATTAGCGATTATCATAATGCGTTAAAATTAGGTTACGATGTAGAAAATTTATGTTATCCTGAGTGGCTGAAAAAAGCACCAGTATTTTCGGTTTTACCTAAAGTTTTAGCACCAAGTACACCAGTTGCTACTGTCAAACCTGATATTGCTAAGCAATTTAATTTAAGTGATAATTGCCTAATTTGTACCGGAACGACTGATAGTATTGCTGCTTTTTTAGCCAGTAAAATTAACCAACCTGGAAAAGCAGTAACTTCTTTAGGATCAACGCTGGTTTTAAAGTTATTAAGTCAAACACCTATTAATGATAGTGCATCAGGGATTTATAGTCATCGTTTGGGTGATTTATGGCTGACGGGAGGTGCATCAAATACAGGCGGAAATGTTTTGAAATACTTTTTCAGTAATGAAGATTTACAACAATTGAGTCAACAGATTAATGTCAATCATGTAACTGATTTAGACTATTATCCCCTGCTAAAACCTGGGGAAAGATTTCCAATAAACGATCCAAATTTAGCACCTAAACTCGATCCCAAACCTGATAATTCAGTAACATTCTTACAAGGATTATTAGAAAGTATGGCAAAAATCGAAGCTTTAGGCTATCAAAAATTGCAGCAATTAGGAGCAACCCCTCTTACAGAAGTTTATACAGCAGGAGGCGGTTCAAAAAACCAGGCTTGGGCTAAAATAAGAGAGAGATATTTAAACGTTCCTGTTAAAGTTCCTCTCCAAACAGAAGCAGCTTATGGAACAGCTTTATTAGCTAAAAATAGACTAAGTTAAATAATAACCAAACGTATAAAATTATGCCAGAATTAAATCTAGAAAAACTTTGGGTTTTCGGGGCTATTGAACCTAGCGTATTAGTCCATAGTATTTTAATATTTATTGCCATTTTTTTGCCTAAAAAACTGTTAACCCCAATTGGTTATTTTCATGCTTGGATACTAGGCGTAATTATTTTGGGAACACTTCACTGGCAAGGCTATGTTATTGTCGTCTTTTACCTTTTTGTCGGATCAGCAGTGACTCGAATCGGTATGGCTAAAAAAGAAGCGGCTGGTATTGCCGAAAAACGCTCAGGAATGCGTGGCCCAGAGAATGTTTGGGGGTCAGCTTTAATTGGAACATTGTGCGCTTTAGGAACCCTCTTTGTGCCATCTCCTTGGCAACAGTTTTTAATCCTAGGATATATGGCAAGCTTTAGTACCAAGCTTTCTGATACAACTGCCTCAGAAGTCGGCAAAGCTTATGGAAAACGTACCTTTTTAATTACTACTTTAAAACCTGTTCCTCCAGGAACAGAAGGGGCCATTAGTTTAGAAGGAACGTTAGCAGGAATAGTCGCATCTGCGGTTATTGCTCTGCTGGGTTGGGGTATCGGAGTAATTGACTTAATTGATGTATTATGGTGTATAGTTGCCGCATTTATTGCCACTAATTTAGAAAGCTTAATTGGCGCAACTTTGCAAGAAAAATTTGACTGGATGACTAATGAAGTTGTCAATATTATTAATACATTTATAGGAGCATTGGTCGCTATAGTTATTACTTGGTTCTGGCATTATTATTAATTATATAAGTGACTTAATAAGGCTTTTAGTTGACATCAAGGTAGTCAAATAAATTTGTTTAAATGAATGTCCATTGTCACCCATCAAGACATTATGAATTATCTTCTCTTTTTAATTGAGTGTTAAGATAATAATGATTGAACCTTAAGAATTAGACTTATCTACACTTCCCTAGCTACCTTTAATCTTGCAATAAAGTAGTATGGTCAAGACAAATGGCAAATTGTCCTAATTGCGGATCTTCTCATATTCAAATTAAGAATGACACGACAGTTAACTGGGGTCGTGCGGTTGCAGGTTGGGCATTATTTGGGGTTGTTGGTGGGGCCGTTGCGGCTATGACAGGAGAAGATAAAAGTGCCAACGCTTGTTTGGATTGTGGGACAGTATGGAAGGCGGCCGACTTATACAAAACTTTGGAAATTATTGAAAAAACAACTAACAAAAAATTGGATTTATCCCAAAATAGCGATCGCCAATTTATGAATAATTTTATGCGTGAAATTGGCCCCTACCTTAAACAGATATCTAGTATTCAATCTGAAGCAGATAAAAAAA
>JBCDDV010000491.1:0-3410 GCA_039180145.1 Cyanobacteria bacterium P01_G01_bin.49
CAACGTTATTAGTTTGGAGGGGTTAGCCTTTGCGGTGGGGATGGTAGTGGATAATGCGATCGTCGTGTTAGAAAACATTTTTACCCAGATGCAGCAGGGAAAAACTCCTATGAAAGCTGCCATTGATGGCACTCAGGAAGTCGGAGGGGCGATGTTAGCCTCAACCTTAACCACCGTAGCTGTTTTTGCACCCATTGTTTTAGTTACAGGAGAAGCAGGACAATTATTCTTTGATATTGGCATTGCACTGTCTGCCTCTGTTTTATTTTCCTTGTTTGCAGCCTTAACCCTCATTCCCATGTTAGCGGGACTATTTCTACACCGAACTGAAGCAGAGCAAATGTTGGCAGAAGTAGATAATACAGGCGGAAATTGGTTAGAGAGAAAAGTTGCTCAAACCTCTAAAATTTTCCGCTTAGGACAGGGTAAATTAGAGGAATTTCTCCTCTCAACTGTGAGATGGTCTTTAGGACGAGGTAAAGTTAAACGTCGCTTACTGATCTTAGCTGTTCCAATTGCCTTGATTTTCATCAGTCTTCAATTACTACCTCCCGCCGACTATTTACCTCAAGGAAACCGCAACTTAATTTTATGGTTGGCTGAACCCTTCCCTGGAACCAGTATTCCTGAAGCTATTAATTTATCAGAAGCTCCCAGAAATTTTGTCAGCGAACAACCAGAAGTGATGCGAACACTTTATGTTCATCGCCCAGGGCGGCGTTTAATCGCTGCCTTTGTTCATCCTGACCAAGCAACAGGCAATAACTTAGATAGCTTAGTCAACCGACTTCGTAACAAAGGTAATGAGTTTCCTGGTTATCGCTTTCTAGTTCCTATCCGCGCCTCGATATTTAACGATCCTGGCAAGGAATTTGAAGTCCAAATCATGGGGGAAAATTTAGATCAATTAAATCAACTACAACAGCAAATTTCTCAAGAAATTAAACAATTACCAGGTATACGAAACGTTCGGTCTAATTTTGTTGCAGGTGCGCCAGAATTACAGGTAATTCCTAACCGTGAGCGTTTGGCTGAAACAGGGTTATCAGAATCAGAAATAGGCGCAATGGTACAGACGGCTTTAGGAGGGCTACGGGCCTCAGAATTTGTGGACGGAAAGCGAGAATTAAACGTAAGCGTGGAACTAAAAGATACCTTTGTCCAAACTCCCGAACAACTGCGACAACTGGCGATGTATAACGGGGAAGGTCAAAGAGTGCAATTATCCGATGTCGCCGAAGTAGTCGAAACCACAGGGGCAGATGCCATCAACCATGTAGACTTAGAAAGGTCAGTGACGTTAACTGTAAGTGTAGCGAGTGAGGCTCCTTTAGGGGCATTAGTGGAGCAAACAGAACAGCAAATTTTAGACCCCTTACGGAGCAATTTGCCCTCTGGTGTTCGGTTAGAATTAGCAGGGTCAGCCGATGTTTTAGCAGAAACCTTGTTTCAGTTAGGGGCAACTTTTGTTCTTTCTTTGGTCATTACCTATTTATTATTAGTTGCCTTGTATCGTTCCTTTATCTATCCTCTCTTAATTATGGCAACGGTTCCAATGGGTATGACAGGAGCATTATTATCTCTAGTAATTGCCAATGCTATTCCTGGGATGGTGGTTCCTTTGGATATGATTACGGGGTTAGGGTTCGTTATTTTGACAGGAATTGTGGTGAATAACGCCATTTTGTTAGTAGATCGTGCCTTACAACTGCAAGCAGAAGGAATGGAATACGACGCTTCCCTTTATTACGCAGTGAGCGATCGCCTTCGTCCTATTTTTATGTCCGCAGGAACCAGCGTTTTAGGAATGTTACCCTTAGCCATTATTCCAGGAAAGGGCGCAGAACTCTATCAAGGATTAGGTATTGCGTTAACGGGTGGTTTAATTTTCTCCACTTTCTTAACTCCTACTGTTATTCCTGCGTTGATGGGATTATTACAGGATTTTCAACCTAGAGGAAGTAAGCAAGAGCTTCGAGAAGAAGAATCTAGGGAGTTAGTAAAGGATAAAAGTTAATTAGAGTAGGCTAAAAGAACAAAACTAATTGCGATGGAAAAAATAATTTACAAAACAAATTTGACAGATGTTGATTGGATAGAAATGAAAAAAACCTTACATGAGGATGAATTTGACAATGGACGAAGCCCCGAACAACTCAAAAAGTCTTTTGAAAGTAGCTATGCCACTTGTATTGCCTATGCAGATAATTACATAATTGGTACAGCCCGTGTTTTGTCCGATGGTGTTTGCAATGCCTATATTGTCGATGTCTGGACGCTTACCACTTATCGCCGCCAGGGAATTGCCCGCCAAATGGTGCGAATCCTACTAGATAATCTAAAAGGACAGCACGTATATTTATTTACCGATGATAACCTCAATTTTTATAAAAAACTTGGCTTTGCCGAACAACCAATTGGTATGGGTCAAGTAATTGGCAGATGGCTGGTTAATGAGTAAGTAATTCTTTTTTTCTCTATTTGTTTCCTTTGATTATGCTTTGAAGTGCAATAGCGCCTTACAACTTCAGGAAGAAGGAATGAAATACGATGCCTCTCTATATTATGCCTTCTCGCGATCGCCCACGTTCTATTTTTTGTCATTCCTGCTTTGATGGGATTATTACAAAATTTTCAACCGAGAAAGCGTCAACAAAGGAAAGATCGTGATGTTGTAGAATCTAGGAAATTAGTGTAAGAAAAAAGTTGAAAAATACAATAAAGAATTTTTTTTAATAAAAATTACCCAGACTCGCTTATTATGACTGAAAAAACTAACACTGCTACTCTTGTCGATCTTTATTTTCAAGCAACGCAAAGCAATGATGCTGCAACTTGGGCAGCTTGCTTTGCCACAAATGCCACTGTTGATGATCCTGTCGGTAGTTCACCAATTAAGGGAAAAGATGCCATTTTGGAACGAGGAAAAGAGTTTATGGCAAATTTCCAAATGGTAGGATTACATCCAGAATATATTTCTGTAGATAGTCTTAGAGCAGCAGCTAAATGGACTGGTCGTGGTGTCACTAAAGATGGTAAATCAGTTCAATTCGAGGGAATCAATTTTTTTGAATTTAATAATGAGGGAAAAATTGTTAACCTGGTTGGTTTTTGGAATCCTGCGGATATGGTTGAAGCGTAACTAAAAAATAATTTAGACATACTAAGCAAACCAAACATGACAATAAATATATAATTTGCAGTCAATTTCAATTCTGATATTTTTTAACTTTAGGCGATCGCTTACGTCCTATCTTCATGTCCGCAGGAACAAGCGTTTTAGGAATGTTACCTTTGGCTGTACTTCCAGGTAAAGGTGCAGAACTTTATCAAGGTTTAGGTATTGCCTTAACAGGTGGTTTGATTTTCTCAACTTTCCTAACACCTCCTGTAATTCCCGCTTTAATGGG
>JBCDDV010000492.1:0-3406 GCA_039180145.1 Cyanobacteria bacterium P01_G01_bin.49
ACACTTTATATCACTAATATTTGATAACTCTAACCTAGAAAATCAAGTTACTAGTTGGACAAGCTTAATTGTACTTATTTTGTTCTGGATAGTAGTTATTAGTCGGGGTATTGTAGCAGGTTTTGGAGTCCTAGCCTTCATCGTCATTGTCGCGGGTGCCTTTGCTGTCGCCGTCGCCTTCGCAGTTGCGGGTGTCGTCGTCGTCGCCGCCGCGGGTGCCTTTGCTGTCGCCTTCGCCGGTGCCGTTGCTTTCGCTGGTGATTTTGCTGTCGCCTTTACCGTCGCTTTTGCTGGTATCTTCACCGTCGCCTTCTCCGGTGCCAGTGCCTTCACCGTCACCTTCGCCGGTGCCGTTGCCCTAACGACAACATCGTTAAGTGTTTGCATTGCTTACCGAGCAATGAAAGGTGACGAAAAACACGCCTTGATTCGTAACTTAGCCATTGCCTTTGCTGCAACAGGTGGTACTTGCTTCCGAGAAGCAGACTTAACCGATGCTGACTTTTCTAACGCTACCCTCAAAAGTACAGACTTGCGAAAAGCAAACCTAACTCGCACCTGTTTCCGAAATGCCATAAAACTTGACCAGGCAAGACCAGGAAAAACCTATCTCCAGAAAGCCAAAGTCAGAGAATTAATCAAAACAGGTAAAAGTGAAAATCAAAACTTTGATCGCTTAGATCTCCAAGGAGCTAACCTCCAGAAAGCCAACCTAGTTAATGCCAGTTTCATAGAAGCTAATCTCAACTCAGCCAACCTCCAAGATGCTGACCTTTCCCATGCCAAATTAGTAGGAACATTTCTAGACCAAACCGACCTTACCGGAGCAACCTTAACCGTAGCTTTCATTGAAGATTGGGGTATAACTGCTGAGACAAAACTCCATGGCATCCGATGCGACTATATTTTTATGCGTCTTCCCCCAGAAAAACGCCCCGACTTCCTGCAACTTCCACTGGAAGAAAGTCTCAACCCAAACCCTCGGAGAAAGCCTGACGACTGGGAAAAGAATTTTGAGGATGGAGAATTTGTAGATTTTATTACCCCAATGGTAGAAACTCTCGACCTCTATCACAATGGAAAAGCAGACCCACGGATAGTGGCATATTCATTTCAGAAGTTACGGGAAGACCACCCAGAGGCAGAAGTGGAAATTGTCTCGATGGAAAAGCGGGGCAAAAATCGTCAGGGATTTTTAATGCGGGCTGAGACTGCACCCCAGGCTGACAATTCGGAGTTACACAAAGAATATTTTCAGACTTATAATAGATTAGAAGCTCTGCCACCGGAAGAATTTCAACAACTTTTGGCAGAGAAGGATAAACAAATTAGAAGATTATCAGTTTGGGTAGATATTGCGATGCAACGCCCAAATATTTATGCAGAAAATTATAGTCATCAAGGAGATACAAAAATGTCAGAAAGAAGTGGAGATAAAATTGATATTGAAGAAAATTATGGTGTAGTTGCTAAGGAGGGAAAATTGGAGAATTATGGTGTATCTGCTAATAAGGGAGAAATTAAAGACTCAAAATTTGCTCGAAACATTTACGAATCTCAACAAAAAACTTTAGCTGAAACAGCAGCAGAAATTCAGCAATTACTCCAACAATTAGAGCAATCAAATTCTACAGAAACTAGAGCAGGTCAAATGGCAGTTGTTACCCAAGCTGTTGAAATTGTTGAAAATAACCCCACATTAAAACAACGAGTAATAGGTGCCTTGAAGTCAGGAGGGACGGAAGCTTTTAAAGAGGCTATTAATGGGACTTACACAACTTAACTAGCAAAATTAGGCTATAATGCTTGATAGACAAGGATTTTACGTCAAGGATGTTTGAGATGATAGAAACAACACCTTCTGCTATGCCCTCTTGCTTTGAAAGATGGTGCAAAAAGTTTGATGATTGTTGGAAAAATCAACCTCAAAAAACAGGTTTCAGGCATTATTTAGGAGGTTTATTAGGAGAAAGTGAGAGGAAAAACCTATCTCAAATGGCCAATAACGCTATTGGAGTAGTTTACAATCGACTACATCATTTCATCGCAGATTCTCCTTGGGATGCAAGTAAAATCAATCAACGTCGTATAGAAATTATTAATCAATGCTCTCAAACCAAATTTAGAAGAGGATTTAGCTTGATTTTAGATTACTCTGGCCATAGGAAAAGTGGTAATTTTACTGCTGGAGTAGGACGACAGTATATAGGAGAAATCGGAAAAACAGATAATGGTATAGTTACCGTAACAACACATTATTATGATGACAAAAAAAGTCTACCTTTAGACATAGAATTATATCAACATTCTAGTTCATTACCAGAAGGAAAAAAGGATAAATTATTTGAGAAAAAACCTGACATAGGAATAAAGTTAATCGACCGTAGTTTAAGTAGAGGCCATCGTCCGGGAATAGTTTTAATTGATGCTGGTTATGGTAATAATACAACCTTTCTCAAAAAACTTGAAGATAGAAAGCTAAATTATTTAGGAGGAGTAGCAAAAAACCGGAAGATAATTATCACTAAACCGCAAGAAGTAGAACTAGAAACATCCCTACAAGAGTTAGCCAAAAGCTTTTCACCCGATGTTTTTCAACGAGTTATTATCAACACAGAAAAACCAAAAACAGTTTTTGTAACTATTTTCAAAGCATCAGTGTCACGGTTGGAAGGAGATAGAACTTTTGCCATCGTCATGAATGCTAGTTCTTTAGAAGAAGCAACAGACATTGATTATTTTATTACCAATTTTGAACCGTCAAAAATCACACCAGAATGGATCGTAAAGACTTATTCTGAGAGAAATTGGGTAGAAGTTTTTTACAGAGAAGCCAAAGGGTGGTTAGGGTTAAAAGAATATCAAGTAAGAGATAAATGGAGTTTAGAACGCCATTTTGTCTTGGTCCGATCGTGCCTATACTTTTATCATTTTGCAGAAGTTAACAGGAGGCTTACAAAGGCGATGGGCTAACAAACCTTTGAATACTTTTGCTGAAGCCTTGAAGGCTTTTCGTACGGCGATGTCTTTCCGTTTTTTAGGTTGGTAGAATAAAAACATGAACGTATTTGCCTCTTATCAAGAGAGTTTTGGCTATATTTGGGCTTAAAAGTTGTGTAAGTCCCACTAACTAAAATTGATTAGTTTGATTTTCATTTTTCGCTAATCTAAGTTATTTCCCAACAACTCTATTATATACTGACGGTCTTTAATTTAATTAGGACTTATGCATGAGGTACGAAAAACTAGGATTTGAGATTCCTGATATACTCGGTCGCAATGACGCAAATACGTTGTATTGCGTAATTTCTAATAATTTCAGAAGGTTTCTTCAATTTAATTGAACCTCTTTGCTCACATTTACTAATACCTTGTTACCTCTAGTCAAACTATATTCACCCCTCCA
>JBCDDV010000493.1:0-3401 GCA_039180145.1 Cyanobacteria bacterium P01_G01_bin.49
ACTTCAACAGGAGCCGTTTCTACAGGAGGTTTTTCTTCAGGCGTAGTGGGGATAGGTTGGGGTGGCTCTTTTCTGACTTCAACAGGAGCCGTTTCTACAGGAGGTTTTTCTTCAGGCGTAGTGGGGATAGGTTGGGGTGGTTCTTTTCTGACTTCAACAGGAGCCGTTTCTACAGGAGGCTTTTCTGTATTATTACCAGGAAGGGCAGGGGTTTGTGGAGGTTCAGTTCGGGCTACAGGGGGACAAATATCTGGATTAGGCTCAAAAACAACCTTAACTCTGGTTGATTTGGAAAAATTGTGTGATCGCACATCTTGTAACCCTTGATTATTTAAAACGGGATAACCTGAACTGCGAGTCATAAAAGGCTGTCGAGCTAGGTTACCCTGACTATCTACCTTGACATTATAAAAAGCTTCTCCTTGTAGCCGGAGGTTACAAGCAGCCTTGGGATAAGTTCCCTGAAGGGTGATCATCTGCTTGGGATCTAAACTTACTGCAGTTCTCGCTTGCCACTGAGCATCTTTTAAGTCACCTTCTCGCGAACGAGTTCCTTTGGGGTTATAGGTTAGGCTTTCTGCACCTTCTTGAATATCATCCATTAAACGACCGATAATCTGGTCTTTCCGGGTTTGATTAGGTGTCTTACTCTCAGAAGATGTAGATGGGTTAGCCGCGATTTCTTCTGGTTGCTCATTATTGTTGGTGCGGCCGTTTTTCCCATAATTGATCAAGTCATCAATGGGAATCGGTTTCCTGAGAGGTGCAAACTCTGGCCTGGGGGGAGTTCTGTCGACTTCCGTCTGAGCAATCTGATCTGGAGTGGAGCGGTTATCAGGTAAATTAGCGATGGGGGGGCGGCGAATAGGAGGGGGAGCGATCGGGCGTGAAGATGGTAAGGGAGTTGTGGGAATTCTGCTGTAGTTATTATTATAAGATGACGATAGGGGAGGTAAAGGCGGTAAGGCAGGCGGTGCGGGTAAACTGCTCAGAGGCTCTGGAAAAGATGATTCAAAGGCAGGGGAATCTATGACAGGAACGTCCCCCAAGGGATTGTCTGGAAATTCTGGTATGCTCGACAAAGATGAAGACTGATCGGGCAAGCGACTTTGTTCTGCTGGCGTTAATTCGATGACACTGACGTTTTTTGGCTTTGGGGATGAAGTTTCGTCGCCATTAGGTGAAGAACTGCTTATGTAGGGAAAAACCAGTAATAACACTAGGCCATGAAGGCCAACTGAGGTAAGTGTTGAGAAAAGATTAGAATTAAATATGCGAAGGGGCAGAGATTGTATGAGAGAGGGGGAAGACATAGCCTTTATCCTGATTCTGTTAGGCAGTTTTGCTTTAATTATTTATAACAAAAGTCGCGTCACAGTGGCATAGCGATCGCTATTGATAATTTGTCATCACACTTTCTTCCCCCATTAAGCCCCATTTTGGGGACAACGATAATCTAATCGATTCGTTCTAGCTGCCAGAGAATTTGGTTTCCCTCTCGGCGAACCCGTGAAACCACCCAATTACGCCATGACCAGTGATCGCCACGACTAGTAACAGCACTGGCATTGATATCCATTAAATCGGCTAGTTCCGAGCTAGTGATCAAGTAACCCTTAGTGGCGATTTCCTCAGCAATGCGTAGGGTTTCTATGAGATTTTGAATTTCAACAACTCTTTCTTCACGGGATAGATCTAGTTCTTCAATCGCACTGACAGATGAGTCAATCATAGTGGTATCGATGTTAAATGTCTAAGAGATTTTCTTGCGTAAACAGCAAAGGAAGTTGGTAAGATTTTACGAATCTTGCTATCATTCATCTTAACGACTTTTTGTTGAAATATGAGTTGAAAAATTTTTTTTATCAAGAATAACTGACTTTTGTTTTGTCTATCAAAATTACTATAACGACAATTTATAATTTATTTTTGGCATGAGTCTAACGTTTCTGAAAGTCTTTTGATAAGTAGAATACAGCTTTGACTTGATAGCAATGTCTTGCACCAGATAAAGTCAAATAGGAAAAGCCATCTCTTTTTGTCAACAACCATGAAAATCTTGGTACTTAATGCAGGATCTAGTAGTCAGAAAAGTTGTTTATATGATGTCGGTGAAACTGTTTTACTTGATCATCCCCAAAAGCCAATTTGGGAGGCCACTATTGATTGGACGGTATCCAAGGAGGGAGGCATCTTAACGGTTAATGCTAACGAAGTTGAAAAAGAAATTCATTTAGGATCAGATAATCAGCATCAAGGTGTGATGACAATGTTGAATACCTTGATCGAAGGGCAAACTAAAGTCATCAATGATCTAACAGAGATTACTATCGTAGGACATCGGGTCGTTCATGGGGGAACTAATTATTCTCAGGCAACGATTATTACTTCAGACGTTAAAGCGAAAATTGCTCAACTCATTCCCCTTGCACCTACTCATAATCCAGCTCATTTACAAGGCATGGAGATCATAGAAGAAATTTTGGCTAATGTGAAGCAAGTGGCTGTTTTTGATACGGCTTTTCATCATCAAATGCCTCTAGAAATGGCAGTTTATCCACTTCCTTACGAATGGTTAGAAAAAGGAATTCGTCGCTACGGGTTTCATGGAATCAGTCACCAATATTGTGCCACACGAGCCGCTAAGATTTTAAATAAGCCTTTATCTTCCCTCAAATTAATCACCTGTCATTTAGGTAATGGCTGTTCTTTAGCCGCAATTAAAGAGGGTATAAGCATTGATACGACAATGGGATTTACTCCCCTTGAAGGTTTAATGATGGGAACTCGGAGTGGCTCAATTGATCCAGCCATTTTAATACATTTAATCAAAGAATATCAGTTGAGTCCTGATGAATTGAATACCATGTTGAATAAGGAATCAGGTTTGAAAGGTATCTCAGGAATTTCAGCCGATTTACGAGCTATTTTTCAAAGTATTCAAGAAGGCAATGAGCGCGCTCAACTCGCCTTTGATATGTATATCCATCGTTTGCGATCGCAGATTGGTTCGATGATAGCTTCCTTGGGGGGATTGGATGCTCTAATTTTTACAGCAGGGGTAGGGGAAAATGTGGCTCTTGTTAGACAAAAAGCTTGTGAAACTTGGGAATTTCTGGGCTTAAAAATCGACCAACAAAAAAACGAATCCTCTGCTGTTGATATAGATATTGCCATGGCTGATTCATCCATCAGAATCTTAGTGATTCATACAGAAGAAGATTGGGTGATCGCTCAAGAATGTTGGCAATTGTACCAATAATGCTAATTTTCTTTACAATTAGTCCAACTGTGTTAACATTTTTGGTGATTGACTCATAGACATATTAATGAACAATTGAGGCAATCAAAATTGGTGGAGGAGTATTAATTTAGGAGTGACAAGATATGTCAGATACGCA
>JBCDDV010000494.1:0-3400 GCA_039180145.1 Cyanobacteria bacterium P01_G01_bin.49
AGGTTATTTTAAATAGTTTGGGAGAACAACTCAAACGTAATTTTGGCAAACATTACGATATTGAATTAGCAGAAACAGGATCAGAAGCTCTTGCACTTTGTGTCGAATTAACCCAAGAAGACATTGATATTCCCCTGATGATTTCTGACCAAAGAATGCCTTCAATGTCAGGGGATGAATTACTGATTCAAGTTCATCATCAATATCCAAAAATGTTAAAAATCTTACTCACAGGGCAAGCTGATGCGGTTTCTGTGGGGAATATCGTCAATGTTGGTGCTTTATATCGTTTTATCACTAAACCTTGGCAAGAAACAGATCTCATTCTAACCATCAAAGAAGCCTTACGTTCTTATGAACAAGCTCAACAACTTGCTGAGCAGAATAAATTATTAAAACAAGTTAATCAAAAACTGCAAAAATCCCTTTCGTTGCTGCAAGCAACTCTAGCAGCAACTGCCGAAGGGATTCTCGTAATTGAAAATACAGGGAAAGTCATTCACTTTAATTAAACCTTTGTTGATTTGTGGTCAATTCCCGATTTTATTACGACTAGCAACGATAAAAATCGCAGTTTAGCGTTTCTATTGACTCAACTAAAAACACCCGATGTTTTTGAAGCAACTCTAACTGGAAATTATAACGAAATAGAAAGACAAAACAATCAAATTCTTGAATTGAAAAACAATAAAATTTTTGACTACACTTGGCAACCTCAACAACTTGATGGACAAAATATTGGTCGAGTTTTTAGTTTTCGAGATATCACAGAACAAAAACAAGCAGAAGCAATCATTAAACATCAAGCATTTCACGATCCCCTGACTAATATATCTAACCGTATCCATTTTCAAGAACGCCTTGCCATTGCCTTAAAAAAAGCTCAAAAATATCATAATCAGTTAGCCGTGATATTTCTAGATTTGGATCGGTTCAAAGAAATTAATGATACTTTAGGTCATGCAATTGGAGATAAGTTGTTACAAAGTTTCGTGGAATGTCTTAAACAGTGCATTCGAGAAGATGATTTGCTCTGTCGTTTAGGGGGTGATGAATTTCTAATACTTCTACCTAAAATTAATAATAGACAAGATGCTGCTGCGATCGCCCAAAGAATTCTCAACAAACTTAAATTTCCCTTAGAAATAGAAGGTCGTCCCCTTAACATAACCAGTAGTATTGGAATTGCCATCTATCCCGATGATGGGCAAGATGCTGACACTTTGATCAAAAAAGCGGATACTGCTCTATACCAGGTCAAAAAACAAGGACGCAATAACTATCACTTTTTTCAATAACATTAAAAAGTCTTTGTACTCAGCTAAACTGTGCCTAAAATAATCCTTAGAAACAAGAGGCAAAACCATGTCAAAGAAGAATAACGGCGGCTTATTTGTAGCAGGAATAGTGGTTGGGGGTGTCCTTGGCACTGTCACCGGAATGTTAATGGCCCCCCGTTCAGGACGAGAAACCAGACGCATTCTCAAAAAATCAGCCGATGCTTTACCAGAAATGGCCGAAGATTTATCAACCACAGTTCAATTACAAGCCGATCGCTTTTCCGAGTCTACCCTAACCAACTGGGGTGAAACTTTAACCAGACTAAAAGAAGCGATCGCCGCCGGGATCGAAGCAACACAAACTGAAATTCCTGAAACCTCCTTGCCAAAAAGCGAAAGTAAAAACCCTCCTAATTAATAGAAGGGTCAAAACCTAGCAAAAGCTCCCGATTAATTACGTGACATCAGTTTAATTGGCTGGGGTGAATTTATCACCTAACAGACAGAGTAACCCTTAAAACGTGAAGGTAGTCCGTAGCACACCGACCCAAATACTATTATTGGCTTCATCCCCTTCTGGGTTGATTACCACATAAGCACCAGGGGTTAACAAGATATTCTCATTGAGAGGATATTTGTACTGAGCCTCAACAATGTAAGGAGTATCCCTGTCAGGTACTCTTAGATCTCCTGTCCGGGCATCGATCCGCTCAGCCGTCACATATTGACCGCCAGCAATGGAAAGCACAGCCCCTTCTTTGCCTAAATCAATCACGGATAAAGCGGCACTCCAAGTCCATAAGTCAGCACCAAATCCGCTACGATCGTTTCCGTCGCTGTCTCTTCCTTGAGCGCGTGCTAAGGCATAACCGCCCCAAGCTGTTAGGTGGAAGGTCTGATTAATTCGCCAGTCTCCTTGAATGCCATAGCTATCTCGAAGGGTAGGAGAGCCTAAAAAAGGATCAGTAGCAACACCACTACCATTGCTACTAGATGTATTAGGATTACTGTCTCCTTGAGGATCAGCAGTTCCGGCGAAATAGGAAAGAAGATAGGTAAAGGTAAAGTCTAAGCTATCAGTGGGATAAATCGCTAACTGACCCCCAGCACTGTAGTTACCGTTAAACATACCTTGTCCTAAGTCTGGGCTATTACCATTTTCTGCTAAGTACAAGCCTCGAACGGCGACAATATCATCAAACATACTATAAGAAAAACCGCCACCCATGCCTTCAGGGCCACGGAATACCAAGGGGTTACGACGGATGAACCGCGATAAAGCGCCTGTTCCAGAACTGGCGAGGAAAGGTGTTCCCACATCAAAGATATCGTCAATGTCGAGGGAGTTGGTTCCTACCCAAGTGGTTAAGTTACCGATTTTGAAACGGTAGTATAAGTCTCCAATCGCAACATTGGCATCTTCAAAGATATCATGTCCTAATCGAGCCATTGTTGTTCCGGTGGCTCGGTCATATCTGACAAGATTTCCTGATTCAATCCGAGTTCTTAGACGGTCATTTCCAGTGAAACTGGTGTCAAAATTAAGACGAGTCCGGAAACCAAGGGTGGCATTGTCATCAATTCTTCTCGTTTCCCCCGATGGTAGTCGTCCTTGCTCGAATAGATCTCGTTCTCTCGAATCAATGGCCCGTTCCCCTGATGCTGAGGAAACAGTAAAGAGAACTTCCCCACTTAACTTGGTAGTGGTCGAAAATTGATGATCTTCAAGGAAGGAAACCCGTTCTTCTAGGTTATCTACCCTAGCACCTAATGCCGCGAGTTCTTGTTCAAATTCTTGCGCTAGTCGCTTCAGCTTTTCAATGTCTTCCCTGAGAACGGCGACATTTTCTTGTAATAACCGTTCAATGGTATTTAAACAAGCATTTAAGCCAGCAGCAAATTCCCAACGAGAGGTAGCACGGTTGCCTCGAAAAGTACGGTCAGGATAACCCACAATACAACCATACCGTTCTACTAAACTCCTTAAGGCTTCATAAGCCCAATCTGTGGGAGAAACATCTTGTAACTCAGAAATATTGGTTACTTGGGACATCGACCCATTGGATGACCCATCAGTAAACTGTTTGCTGTCATCACGGTTTAAGGGAGTTTTCAGTTGG
>JBCDDV010000495.1:0-3394 GCA_039180145.1 Cyanobacteria bacterium P01_G01_bin.49
GTAATTTTTCTATAAAAGGCGGGGGATTTTTTTTCTGTTGTTCTCGCATCTGTTTTGCCCAAGCTAACCAGTCAGCAATGTAGGCACTGACGGATTTTTGATTGGCATGGTAGTACAAAATCATCGCATAAACTTGTTCTAGAGTTAAAGTATGAAAACGTTTTGCTATTTCTTCTGGTGATTGAGCGCGATGAATATATTGGTAGAGAATATGTTCAATCCCAATTCTTGTCCCTTTTACTCGAATATCATCAGGACTGAGAAAATTAAAATAATCTTCTAATTGCATGATTTGTTTACCTTTCTATAGTATTTCTAGTTGAGACGTAACCAGTAACGTACAGGTGTTTGTACGTCGCGCTTTCAGAACTTATGGGTTAAACTCCAATTCAATATTTATTGTGAAGATTTTTCTTTGTTGCTGTTTTTAATGGTTCCATCAAACATCATTGTTGATTGAAAGATAACATCATCTAACTTAGTCGCCTGCAAATTTGCTCCCATTAGATTAGCATTTTGTAAATTCGCTTTGGTGAAATCAGCATTCTGTAAATTAGCATCAATTAATACTGCATAATTAAAGTCAGATTTTTGAAGATTAGCATCACAAAAATTAGCTTGACTTAAATTAGCTTCTTTAAAATTTGAGTGAGTTGCAGTCGCTATCGTTAAGTTTGCTGCCATCATTTTTGTTTCTGGGAATTGTGCAGAGGAGTGGGTTCCAATAATTCCTACTATAGTTAGATGAAATTGACTCTAGACTTCGTTATGGTGAGTAGTATAAAAGATTAGAATATCTTGCTAAAGTTCTTTTGAGTTTGAGTAAATTTTCTCAAGATATTTATCATAACGAAAGTAAGAGGAAATAATTTTATGATACGTTCAATCGCTGTTACTTTAGGAATCAGTGCTGTTTTTGCGGGGTCTATCGCAAAGGCTCAAAACAATCCTATTCAGTTGTCACAGTTAGAAAATCGTTCTTTTGCAGAAGACAAAAAGCAGTTCTTTCCCAAAATTATTCAAAAAAGAGGATTAGATTTTTCTGACAATGAGGTGGGAAGAATCTCTAAAGAACGTTCTGAATTGGACTTTCTCGGAGAGGATATTATTATTGAAACGGGTGACATAAGAGCAAATTCAACTGAGTCTACCTTTGATACATCAACGACAGGCGATCGCTCTGATGAAACGCAAGTTCTTTTCCCAATCAATAAATGGTAAATAAACTTGGATGAAATTTAATTTCAAAGGAACAGAGAACATAGATAAATGCCTTCTGCCTGCCCCCTATCCTCTCTGAATAGGAGGATGGGGAGGGATTGCCTTTTGCCTTCTCTGAGGGGTCTCAATAGGATACAATTTGTAATTGGAGCTAAATTCAGACGGCATCAACCGTAGTCGACCATTAGGTAGATTCAGTGGACTTGACTCAAATTTTCAACACGACAAACCCAGTTATTGGTGTCGTTCATCTCTTACCGTTACCCACCTCAGCCCGTTGGGGAGGGAGTTTAACCGCAGTGATTGAACGGGCAGAACAAGAAGCCACTGCCCTCGCAGCAGGAGGTGTAGATGGTATTATCGTCGAAAACTTCTTTGATGCCCCCTTTACCAAAGATCGGGTCGATCCGGCTGTTGTCAGTGCCATGACTTTGATTGTAGACCGGATTAAAAATTTAGTGGTGGTTCCAGTCGGAATTAACTTGCTGCGAAATGACTCTTTAGGGGCCATGGCGATCGCTTCTACGATCAATGCTCAATTCATTCGGGTGAATGTTTTAAACGGTATCATGGCTACGGATCAAGGCTTAATTGAGGGAAAAGCTCATGAATTACTCCGATATCGGCGGGAATTAGCCGCCGATGTTGCTATTTTAGCTGATGTTTTGGTAAAACACGCCCGTCCATTAGGAACCCCCAATTTAACCACGGCGGTTCAAGATACAATTGAAAGAGGATTAGCTGATGGTGTGATTCTTTCAGGTTGGGCGACAGGTAGTCCCCCCAGTCTTGAAGATTTGGAATTAGCGACTGCTGCTGCAAAAGGAATTCCTGTGTTTATTGGTAGTGGGGCCAATTGGGACAATATTGGAAAATTGATGTCTGCTGCGGATGGAGTGATTGTAGCAAGTTCTTTGAAACGTCAAGGCAAGATCAGCGAACCGATTGATCCCATTCGCGTAGCCCAATTTGTAGAAGCGGCACAAGACATCAGTGCATCTAAAGAAAAATCAAAATCTCAGCAACCTCTTAGACTGACCCCATAACACCTTGCTAAAATCAAGGGTAATAATTGTTGGTTAAATCTTAATTATTATGAGTCGTAGACGTTCCGTTCCTTGGATTTACCGTTGGTCACGGCCGATTATCGGCGCGATCGCCATTGCTGGGGCTGTTTTAACTGCCTATCTCACCATTACTAAACTGACCGGGGGAGAGGTGGTTTGTGGGACTAGTGATGCCGCAACCATGACATCAGGCTGCAAAAGTGTTCTTGATAGTCCCTATGCAGTGATTTTTGGTTTACCCCTAAGTTTATTTGGGTTTTTGGCCTACACAAGTATGGCAACTTGTTCTTTGGGCCCTTTATTAATTAAACCAGAAGGGAAAAAAAGCTTTAGAAAACAACTTGATGAATGGACATGGTTATTCCTCTTAGCAGGGGGAACTTCAATGGCTGTTTTTAGTGGCTATTTGATGTATATTCTCGCGACTGAACTACAATCAATTTGCTACTATTGCATCGGTTCTGCTGCTTTTTCGCTTGGTTTAATGGCATTAAGTATTTTTGGTCGGGAATGGGAAGAAATTGGACAAATCTTTTTTATTCCCATTGTCGTTGCCATGATCACCTTGGTGGGAACATTAGGAGTCTATTCTAATATTAACGGGCCAACCGCAGACGGACGTATACCCATTGAACAGCCAACAGGCGTTCCGCCACAACCTCCCTATGGATGGAAAATTACTTCAGAATCAGGAGAATCGGAAATTGCTTTAGCTCAACATTTAAAAGAGATTGATGCAAAAATGTATGGGGCTTTTTGGTGTCCTCATTGTTATGATCAAAAGCAACTTTTTGGTGAAACAGCATTCAAAGAAGTTAACTATATTGAATGCGATCCCAGTGGAAAAAATCCTCAACCCCAAGCTTGTACTGCTGCTGGAATTCAATCCTATCCTACCTGGGAAGTTAATGGAGAAAAACTATCAGGGGCCCAACTACCTGAAAACTTAGCAGAAATGTCCAACTATCAAGGGACAACTGACTTTAAATATACGATTTCCGGTCGTTAAGTTGATAATTAATTGTTCACGGTAATTACCGACAAACTATCAACCAAATTAGGGGAGACTATTCTTCCCTTCCATAAAATTACAAGGAGAAATAACA
>JBCDDV010000496.1:0-3394 GCA_039180145.1 Cyanobacteria bacterium P01_G01_bin.49
ATACTATTATGACTTAGAGAATCGCACAAAATCAAATCATTTTCACCAAATAAATGACTAATTGTATTAACATTTGTTGCATGTCCTCCCACAAAAACTATACTGTCAGAGACTCCTATCATGTCAGCAATCTCCTTCTCTAATTGACGATGTATTGGTTTTTCTCCAGAAATGATTCGACTGGCAGAAACAGAAGTACCATACAAATCAATTGATTCTTTCACTAATGAATTTATATTAGCATCACCTGATAATCCTAAATAATTGTAACTTGAGTAATTTATTAATTCTTTTCCATCTATTTGGATAGTATTGTTACTAATATTTTCATTCACTTTAAAATATGGATTACCATCACCTTCAGAAATCTCTAATTTTTGAATTTTTTCTTTTAAATCAAGATAATTTTTATTTAAGTTGAAGTTATAGTACTCAGGTAAGATATTTATTTCTTGTTGTTGTTTTATTAATATATTATCTGGTAATTTTCCTGAGCAAGACTTTTGCTCCGATGAATATTCTGTTAGAGATTTAGTAATAGCATAATCCCGAACAATATCAACAATGCTTGTATCTTCTGCAAATTTAGCTGTAGGTATATCCAGCAAATCAGTTTGAAGCCGATTCTGTAACTCCATAATCATTAGGGAATCAAGTCCCATCGTATTAAAAGGCTGTTGTACATCAATTTGCTCGCCACTCATTCCTAGTACTTGAGCAACTTGATTTTGAAGATGAATTATTAACAGTTTTTCTTTTTCTTTTGGAGAAGCTATTTCCAGTTGTTCTAAAAGTCGAAAATCTTTAGGTTTTATTCGATTCTGGGCTAAAGAAAATACCTCCAATAAAGGCATTTTTACTTTTCTAGATAGTTGCCCTAAAAATTGAGACCAATTAACGGGAAACACCCCTACTTGGGTCACATTTTCTTCCAATAACTTAGCCAAAACCTGTAATCCTTGCTCTGGAATTATAGGTATAATCCCCTGAGTCTGAATCCTACTAAGATGTTTATTATCTAAGCGACTTGCCATTCCACCTTGCAACCATGGTCCCCAGTTAATACTTAATCCTGTTAAACCTATACTTCGTCGATAATGAACTAAACTATCCATAAACGCATTAGCCGCAGCATAATTTCCTTGACCTGGTGAACCCAACAATGAAGCCATAGAGGAAAAACAAACAAAAAAGTCCAAAGGCTTTTCTTGTGTTAAATCATGTAAATGCCAAGCCCCTTCTACTTTCGGAATCATCACCTTTTTGAATTGCTCCCAATTCATGTTTAACAGCAAACCGTCATCTAATACCCCGGCAGCATGAATCACACCTTTTAGAGCTGGTAAAGATGCTTGGATTTTTTCTAAAATTTGACTCACATCTTCTTTTTGAGAGATATCCCCACACAGGACTAATATTTGCGTTCCCGATTCTTCTAATTCGTTAATGGTTTCTTGAGCTTCCTCAGAGGGCTGCCTACGTCCTGTAAGTACTAAATGTTTGGCTCCTTGTTGTGCCATCCACCTAGCTGTATTTAAACCTAGTGCTCCCAGACCTCCAGTGATTAAGTAACTACCTTCGGCTCCAATAGAAACTTGTTGAGATGTAAGGCTTTTTTGCTCTCGTTCTAACCGGGCAACATAACGTACCTCTTGACGGTAAGCAATTTGGTTTTCATTACTAGGAGATAATAGTTCCTGCAACAAAACTCCTACAGCTTGGGAATTTTCCACAGCCGGATCTAAGTCTAAGCATCGGCATTGTAATTCCTCATGCTCCTGGGCAATGACTCGACCTAATCCCCATAAAGATGCTTGTTGGAATTGTATTACCGATTCATCACCAACTGATTGAGAACCTTGAGTTACTAGCCACAATGGGGGACTTTCTATATCTTGATTTTTAACTAAGGCTTGGACTAAATTAAGTACACTGCCACATCCAAGTTCTTGGGACTTGTTTAACTCTTGCACTGCTAGTGCTGACTCTAAGCTCCAAAGGTGGAGAATTCCTTGTAATGGGGGTTGTTGCTCCAAGCTTTCTTGTAAGAAGCGCTCGAATTCACTCCCATTAATCGGATTGATTTGATAATGTTGAGATTTTAACTGCTGGTAATTTTCCCCTGGTGAAACTAATATACAATGCTGACCTTTTTGTTCTAAGAATTCTACCAGATGTTTGCCCACACCTGTGGCTGGGGAAAACAGTAACCAGCTACCTGGTTTTGTTAAGTCAATGGATTTGTTGCTAGTTGTAGTTGATTGGGGTTGCCAATTAATTCTATATAACCAATCATCAATATCCACCTGCAGATTTTTCAAGAATACTTCACGGGGAGCACGCCGAACAGTGAAACCATCAATGCGACCAAAGACCTTGCCCATCTTGTCTACTAAATGAATGTCAATTGTACGAACCTGCAATTTTTCATTAACCTTTGGTTGATTAATATAGGCATAAAAGTGTTGCGGTGCTGAGCGGGTTAAGGTTATTCCCTCTACCTTCCATGGTGCCCAGAATACTCCCTTTTCATCAACAAAAGCATCTAAACTACCAGGAAATAGACGGGTGCAGGCATCAAGTAGCACTGGATGAATTGGTTCTTCAGTAAGTTGAGATTTTAGGGTTTGAGGAACTTGAATTTCTAACAAAGAAATTTCTTCACCAATCCAAGCTTGAGTTACTGCCTCTAGCATCGGACCATAAGTCAAAGATACTTTTGCATAAATATCTTTGAGTAAGTTACTTTCAATGGGTTTCAATTGCTCAGTTAGGGCTTTTATATCTACTATTAAAGCCTCTAAAGATGGTTCTGTGTTTAACAGAATAATTTCACAATGTTGTTGCCATTGGTCTTTAGATGCTGCATCTCGGCTAAAAACTTGTACTTTTTGTTTATTCTGGTCATTATCACCAGCATGAATCAAAAGTTGTGTTTCACGATTAATATCGGAACTTTCTAGAATTAGGGGTTGTATAAAGTGAACTTCTTCTATTACTGCTGGTGTGCCTACAGCAGCAAATACCATTGCAATATAACTCATACCTGGAACTACTGCGGTATCGTAGACTCGGTGGTCTCCAATCCAGGGATAGTTAGTTAAGTTTATATTTTGTTGGTAAATTATTTGACTATTGTTTGCCAATTCAATTTTATTTCCCAACAATGGATAAATTTGTTGGTCTAGTTGATTAGAATATTTTTGGGAAGTCTCAATCCAATAACGTTGTCGTTGAAAGGGATAAGTGGGCAATATTACCTTGTTACGAGGATAATCTTTATCAAATCCTAACCAATCAACTTTTACTCCACGCACATATAATTCACCCAAACTATGTAAAATTTGCTGAGTGTCTTCTAAAGGAGGTCTCAAAGAAGATAACCAAATTCCTG